>CAKSZU010000054.1 GCA_934526125.1 uncultured Faecalibacterium sp.
TTGATGCGGGCGCAGCAGCCCTTCTTCAGGCTGCGGGGGATGTTCTCATAGAAGCCGCCGCCGGTGATGTGGGAGATGCCCCTGACATCCACCTCTTCCAGCACCTTCAGCACGGGCTTGACGTAAATTCTGGTGGGAGCCAGCAGGGCCTCGCCCAGGGTCTTGCCGCCCAGCTCGGCGGGGGCGGTGTGCAGCACATCCGGGTCGCCGTCGATGTCGAAGATCTTGCGCACCAGCGAGAACCCGTTGGAGTGGACACCGGTGGAAGGCAGGGCGAGGATCACGTCGCCGGGCTTCATGGAGTCGTTGTTCAGGATCTTCTCCTTGTCCACGACGCCCACGGTGAAACCGGCCAGATCGTACTCGTCCTCCGGCATCATGCCCGGGTGTTCGGCGGTCTCGCCGCCCACCAGAGAGCAGTCGGCCTGGACGCAGCCCTCGGCCACGCCCTTGACGATCTCGGCGATCTTCTCGGGGACGTTGCGGCCGCAGGCGATGTAATCCAGGAACACCAGCGGCTTTGCACCGGCGCAGATGACATCGTTGACGCACATGGCCACGCAGTCGATGCCGATGGTGTCATGCTTGTCCATGATCATGGCGATCTTCAGCTTGGTGCCCACGCCGTCGGTGCCGGAGATCAGCACCGGGTGCTTGTAGCCGGTGCAGTCCAGCTCGAACAGGCCGCCGAAGCCGCCCAGGCCGCCGATGCAGTGTTCGTTCATGGTACGGGCCACATACTGCTTCATCAGTTCCACGGAGCGGTAGCCGGCGGTGATATCCACACCGGCGGCAGCATAGCTTTCAGAATAGCTCTTTTCCATGTTCTTACTCTCCTAACTTTTTTGCGTCTCTGGGACGGTCATTCAGGTGGCGTTCGTGAATATCGGTGGAAAGCACCTCGTCCGGCTTCACGGCATAATTTCCGGTGAAGCAGGCGGTGCAGAATCCGCATTTGGCATTCTTTGCAAGCTGGACCACATGTTCGGTGGACAGATAGCCCAGAGTGTCGGCCCCGATCACTTCATTGATCTGCTCCACGGTGCGGCCGGTGGCCACCAGCAGTTTCTGGTCCGGGATGTCGGTGCCGAAATAGCAGGGATATTTGAAAGGCGGCGCGGAGACCCGGAAGTGGACCTCCTTTGCCCCGGCATCCCGCAGCAGCTTGATGATGCGGGCCGAGGTGGTGCCGCGGACGATGGAGTCATCCACCAGCACCACCCGCTTGCCCTTGACGGTGCTGGACACGGCGTTCAGCTTGATGCGCACACTGTTCTCGCGCTGCTTCTGGCTGCCCTGGATGAAGGTGCGGCCGATGTATTTGTTCTTGATGAAGCCGATGCCGTAGGGAATGCCGCTCTCCTGCGAGTAACCGAGGGCGGCGTCCAGACCGGAATCCGGCACGCCGATGACCACATCGGCTTCCACGGGGTGTTCCTGCGCCAGGAAGCGTCCTGCCTGCTTGCGGGCCTCGTGGACCGAGCTTCCCTCGATGATGCTGTCCGGGCGGGAGAAGTAGATGAACTCAAACACGCACATCTGGCTGTCCGGGCGGCCGCAGTGGTCCTTGATGCTCCGCAGCTCCCCGGTCCGGGTGTCGGTGATGACGATCTCGCCGGGTTCCACGTCCCGCAGCAGGGAGGCACCCACGGCATCCAGCGCACAGCTCTCACTGGCAAAAACATAGCCGCCGCCGGGCAGGGTGCCGATGCACAGGGGCCGGTAGCCCCGGGGGTCACGCACTGCGATCAGCTTGGTGGCCGACATGATGACCAGACTGTACGCGCCTTCCAGCACGTCCATGGTCTTGCTGATAGCAGTCTCGATGCTGCCCATCCGCAGACGGTTGCGGGTGACCAGATAGCAGATGACCTCCGTGTCGGAGGAGCCGTGGAAGATGGCCCCCTCGTTCTCCAGCTGACGGCGCAGCTCGATGGCATTGGTCAGGTTGCCGTTGTGGCACAGGGCCATGGTGCCCCGGCCGTGCCGCACGATCATGGGCTGGGCATTGGCCCGGACCCGGCTGCCGGAGGTGGCATAGCGGACATGGCCGGTGGCCATGTGGGCCGTGGGGCGGGACAGGCTTCCCAGCACCGCCGGGGTGAGCACCTCGTTCACAAGGCCCAGATCCCGGTGCCCGGTGATGACGCCGTCGTCGTTGACGGCGATGCCGCAGCTCTCCTGCCCGCGGTGCTGCAGCGCATACAGGGCAGAATAGGCGGCCGCGGCCACATCCTCGGTACCGGCGCGGTCATAGATACCGAAAACGCCGCATTCCTCATGCAGCGGATATGCAAAATCAGACATTACAGTTCCTCGATCTCTTTCTGGAGTTTTTCCTCTTTGGCAGCGATCTGCGCATCCATCAGGCGGCGCTCTTCCGCCAGACGCCGGGCCAGAGTCTCATCGCCCAGGGCCAGGATCTCGGCGGCCAGCCAGGCGGCGTTCTTGGCACCGTTCAGGGCCACCGTAGCCACCGGGATGCCGCTGGGCATCTGCACCGTGGCCAGCAGTGCATCCAGACCGTCCATGGCACCGCCCTTCATGGGGATGCCGATGACCGGCAGGATGGTGTTGGCGGCAAAGGCACCGGCCAGATGGGCCGCCATGCCCGCTGCGCAGAGGATGACGCCGAAGCCGTTGTCCTTTGCGCTCTTTGCAAAGGCCGTTGCCTCGGCCGGGGTGCGGTGGGCCGACAGGATGTGCGCCTCAAAGGGGATATCCAGGGCCTTGAGCTGGGCGCAGGCCCCCTTCACCACCGGCCAGTCACTGTCCGAGCCCATGATCACTGCTACTTTCCGAATCATATTCCGAACCTCTCTTTCTCTCTTCCCATGCCTGCAAAAGAAAAAAGGCTGTGGTACCCCTGTACCACGGCCTTCTGCCTGCACTGACACTGAAACCCGATCCCGCACGAAGTTACACGGCGCCCCTGATTTGCTCCGCTGCACCCGCGGTGCATGGTACTCAGCAGCATTGTCAGCATCCCGTATTCCTCCGCACATTTCTCAGGCTCCGTTTTTCTCCGTCGGACGCCGTCCGCACGGGGCGAACCGTCCTTCCGATAGATACAGTTTACGGCAAAAAAACCGCTTTGCAAAGAGCCTTGCGGCAAATTCTCCCTTGTGTTCTCCGCACGTCAAAAAACTTTCAAAAGTTTTGTGCAGTTTCGACATCGTTTTTCTTTTTAAGTATGACTTATAGTTTGAGTATATTTTCCGTAAAGAAACGATCCGGCGTTCCGTCCGTAAAAGACAGACTTTTTTCAGAAGATGATCTTTGCGGTCGTGGCCCGGGCAGCTTTGATCAGGTCCGCCGGGGCGCAGCAGACCTGGGTGCCGATGCGCCCGCCGGAGACATAGACTTTCTCCTGGGTCAGGACACTCTCGTCAAATACGGTGACGTACTGTTTTTTCATGCCCACCGGGCTGCAGCCGCCGCGCACATAGCCGGTGACTTTGTTGATGTCGGCCACATGGATCATGGCAACGCTCTTTTCGCCCACGCTGCGGGCGGCGGCCTTCAGGTCCAGCTCCGCCGCCACCGGGATGACGAACACGAAATAGTTCCGGCTGGCCCCCTGGGTCACCAGCGTCTTGTAGACACAGGCCGGATCCTCGCCCATGCTGGCGGCCACGGTCACGCCGTCCACGGCCACGCCCTCTTCGTGGGCGTACTCATGGGCGGTATAGGGCACTTTTGCCCGTTCCAGAATGCGCATGGCATTGGTCTTTGCTTCTTTTCCCATCTCGATCTCCTCCAATCTGGTTCTATTCTACCACGTTCGGCAGAAAAATTCAAAACCCCCCTTTTTCTTGCTTTTATCCAGGCCGGGTGCTATGATAAAGGTGATTTCTCCCGCCGATCCGGGTCTGTAAAAATTTTTTCAGAGAAGCTCTTGACTTCAGTTTCGTGAAGTGGTATCATAAGCCCATGCTTCAGGAAACTGAACTTCAAAAAAGTAAATTGCGGCAATGGAGCCGGTCTCCTCTGCCGTCTGGAAAAAGGCAACAAGGCAAAGGAGAAAGCATTATGATCATCGTACTGAAACAGGACGCCCCCGACGTACAGGTCCGCGAGTTCTGCCACGAGCTGGAGGACATGGGCCTGCAGATCAACGACTCCAAGGGCAGCGACACCCATATCCTGGGCCTGATCGGTGACACCAAGGCCATCGCCGAGAGCTGGGTGCTGGCCAACCCCGTGGTCGAGACCTGCCGCCGCGTGTCCGAGCCCTACAAGAAGGCCAACCGCAAGTTCCATCCCGACGACAGCGTCATCGATGTCAGCGGCGTCAAGATCGGCGGCGGCAACTTTGCCGTCATCGCAGGCCCCTGCAGCATTGAGAGCGAGGAGCAGATCACCTACTGCGCCCAGCGTGTCAAGGATGCCGGCGCTTCCCTGCTGCGGGGCGGCGCGTTCAAGCCCCGCACCTCGCCCTACTCCTTCCAGGGGATGCGGAGCGAGGGTCTGGACCTGCTCAAGCTGGCCCGCCGCGCCACCGGCTCCCCCATCGTCACCGAGATCATGAACACCGAACACCTGCCCCTGTTCGAGAACGTGGACCTGATCCAGGTCGGTGCCCGCAACATGCAGAACTTCGAGCTGCTCAAGGCTGTGGGCCGTCAGAAAAAGCCGGTGCTGCTCAAGCGGGGCCTTGCCAACACGCTGGAAGAGTTCGTCATGAGTGCCGAATACATCATGGCCGAGGGCAACGAGAACGTCATCCTCTGCGAGCGCGGCATCCGCACCTTCGAGACCAGCATGCGCAACACCCTTGATCTGGCCGGTGTGGTCATGCTCCACAAGATGACCCACCTGCCCGTCGTAGTGGACCCCAGCCACGCCTGCGGCCATGCATGGATGGTGCCCCAGCTGGCAAAGGCTGCCGTGGCCGCCGGTGCCGACGGCCTGATGATCGAGGTCCACAACAACCCCGCCAAGGCCAAGTGCGACGGTGCCCAGAGCCTGACTCCCGACCAGTTCGACGAGCTGATGGGTTTCATCAATAAGGAAGTCGAGTTCTTCGGGAAGAAGATGAACTGAACGGACCATTCCAGAGGCTGCTGTTTGACCTCTCCGTCAAAGCCTGTCGGCTTTGCCACCTCCCCCACCGGGGGATCTGGCGAGCCGAGCGAGACTGAGAGGTTTTGCGGCAGTCTCTTTTTGCTGTCCCGCGTTTTCTTTTGCCCCCGTTTATGCTATACTATACCCTGCATCCGCAAATAAAATCAAGAGGTTTATGCTATGAAAGCTCATATCGCACGCAACCAGAACGCCGGGGTCCCGCTGGCGCTGGGGTGGAATCTGTCCGCCGCCGACCGGGGCATCCTTGAGGGGATGGCCCCCGCGTTCGGGATGAAACTGCTGCCGGTCTCCCCGGCCGATGCCGGAAAAACGGTGGCCCAGCTGCTGGGCGAGGTGGAAACCAAAGCTCCCCGCACGCTGGTGCTGGAGCCGGGGGCCTACCCCGCCGCCCTGGTGCTGGCCAACTTCCGGGACAAGGATGTGGACACCCTGCTGGACCTGATGAAGCAGGCGCAGGTGAACATCCCCCTCAAGGCCGTGGTGACCGCCACGAACAGAAACTGGGTCTTCGGCGACCTGCTGGCCCACCTGCAGGAGGAGCACACCGCCTTTACCGCCGCGAAGGAGAACGCCGAAGCATGAAGATCAGACTCATTCTTTCCGGCCTGCTGGCCGCAGCGCTGAGCCTGACCCTTCTGGCAGGCTGCGGACAGGCCGCTTCTTCCGGCACTGCATCCGGTTCCGGCTCTGCCGAGGGCCCGCAGCGCTACTCCACCGTGTTCTACGACGTGTTCGACACGGTGACCCAGGTGATCGCCTACTGCGACAGCGAGGAGGATTTCACTGCCCAGATGGACGCCCTCCACGCCGACCTGATGGAGTACAATCAGCTGTACGACATCTACAACGACTACGACGGCATCACCAACGTCAAGACCATCAACGACAACGCGGGCATTGCCCCTGTCACCGTGGATGACAGGATCCTTGGGATGCTGGAGCTGGCCCGGACCATGTACGACACCACCGACGGCAAACTGAACATTGCCATGGGCAGTGTGCTGAACATCTGGCACAACTACCGGGAAGCCGCCCTCGCCGACGAGGACGACAGCAACAACCGTCTTCCCTCGCAGCAGGAGCTGGAAGCCGCCGCACAGCACTGCGATATCTCCGATCTTGTCATCGATGAGGATGCAAAGACCGTCTACCTGTCGGACCCGGAGATGTCGCTGGACGTGGGCAGCGTGGGCAAGGGCTACGCCGTGGAGCAGGTGGCGCAGGCCGCCGAGGCCCGGGGCCTGACCAGCGCCCTCATCAGCGTGGGCGGCAACCTGCGGGCCATCGGCACCAAGCCGGACGGCTCCCAGTGGGTAGGCGGCGTGGAGAACCCGTGGGACTCCTCTGAAGTCTACACCGGGAATTCCTCCACTGTCGCCGCCGTCCGGATGAGCGATCTGTCGCTGGTGACCAGCGGCGATTACCAGCGCTACTATGTGGTGGACGGGGTGCGCTGCCACCACCTCATCGACCCGGCCACCCTCTGGCCGGGCGCCTACTTCGACAGCGTCAGCGTTCTGGCACCGGATTCCGGTGTGGCCGACTGCCTGACCACCGGGCTGTTCTGTATGCCGCTGGAAGAGGGACAGGCCCTTGTGGCTTCCCTGGACGGGGTCGAAGCCCTCTGGTGCACCACCGACGGTGAGATCATCAAATCCGACGGATGGGACCAGTTCACCAACTGAGATCCTTTCCCTGCACCGAACACAAAAGACCGGACGCTTTTTACGGCGTCCGGCCTTTTTTATTTGAGATCCAGTTCCGGCGGGACATCGATCTGATCCGAAACATATTTCCCGTTCTTTTTGCGCTGGCGCACACACTCGGTGAGCAGATATTCGATCTGCCCGTTCACCGAGCGGAAATCATCCTCTGCCCATGCGGCAAGGGCGTCGTAGAGTCTCGCGTTCAGGCGCAGGGGGACCTGTTTTTTAGGCTCCGCCATCAGTACAGGCTGCCGCTGTTGACAATGGGCTGTGCATCCCGGTTGCCGCAGAGCACCACCAGCAGGTTGGAGACCATTGCCGCCTTGCGCTCATCGTCCAGTTCCACCACATTGTTCTCGCTCAGACGATCCAGTGCCATTTCCACCATGCCCACAGCACCGTCCACGATCATCTTCCGGGCGTCGATGATGGCGCTGGCCTGCTGGCGCTGCAGCATGACAGCCGCGATTTCCGGTGCATAGGCCAGGTAAGTGATCCGTGCTTCCACGATCTCGATGCCGGCATCAGCCACCTTTTTCTGGATCTCGTCCCGGATCCGCTTTGCCACGATCTCCGAGGAGCCACGCAGGCTGCCGTCATCGGCAACACCGTCGCCCGTGGTATCCACATTGGGGGCCACATCGTAGGGGTAGAGCCGGACCACGTTGCGCAGGGCGCTGTCGCACTGCAGGGACAGGTACTCCTTGTAGTTGTCCACATTGAACACGGCCTTGGCGGTGTCGGTCACCCGCCAGATGACGGCGATGCCGATCTCTACCGGGTTGCCGAGGCAGTCGTTGATCTTCTGCCGGGAGTTGTTCAGGGTCATCATCTTGAGGGAGATCCGCTTGCCGGACGCCTCGGCAGCGGCCTGCGCGTTCTGGGCACCGGGCTTTCCGCTCTCACTGCCGCTGACGTCGCCGCTCTGGCTCAGCTTTGTCCCTGCGGCCGGGTTGACTGCCGTGCAGAAGGGGTTCACCCAGTAGAACCCCTGCCCCTTCAGGGTGCCGATGTAGTCGCCGAACAACGTCAGCACCAGCGCCTCCTGCGGCTTGAGGACTTTCAGGCCGCAGAGCAGGAAAACGCCTGCCACGGCGTACACGATGGCAGCGGCCAACGCCACAAAGCCCAGCGCCGTGCGGTCCAGCAGATACGCACTGTAAACAAACAGTGCGATATCCAGCAGGTAGCCCAGCAGGATCCCCAGCAGCACTGCCATGCCGTTCTTTCGGGTCTGCAGAATCTTTTCTTCCATGATCGTTCCCTCCTGTTCCAGAACTCGGAAGTGTTTCTTTCTGATATCAAAATCATATCACTTTATATTTTGTTTGTCAAGTCCCCAGCGCCCGCTACCTGCACAAAAAGAGCCGCAGGCGTCCCATCCTTCCGGATGCGGGTGCCTGCGGCTCTTTTTGTGATCATCTTCAGAATTCCAGTGCCGGGCTGACTTCGTTCCGGCGCTGCGCCTGCACGATGCAGTCCTTTTCGGGCACGACACCGGCCGCCCCCAGCGTGTTGAACACGGTCTGAAGGGCAAGGGCCGGGGTGTTGTTCTCCTGCGAGAGGTGGCAGAGCGCGAACTTCTTGCACCCCTCCTGGATCAGTTCCAGGAGCTTGGCCGAACACTCATCGTTGGACAGATGCCCCCGGTTGGACTCGATGCGGGCCCGCAGATAGTAGGGGTACCGCCCGCTGCGGAGCATGTGGAGGTCGTAGTTGCTCTCCAGCGCCACCAGATCGCAGCCCGACAGGGCCGCATGGACCGGGGCCGTCAGGACCCCAAGGTCGGTGGCGATGGTCATGGTGCGGCCGTCCGGGGTGTGGATCCGGTAGCCCACGCAGGGCACATCGTGGCTGGTGGGGAACATGGTGACGCCGAAGTCCCCCACGTCCTCCTCCCCGCCGGAGAGGGCCCGCAGCTCGCAGTCCGCTGGGACCACGCCGTTGGCATCCAGAAAATCCAGCGTCGCCGCCGCACCGTAGACCGGCAGCGGGTTCTTTTTCAGGAAGGTGGAAAGTCCCTTCACATGGTCGCTGTGCTCATGGGTGACCAAAATTCCCGCGCAGTCGCTGATGTTCAGATCCAGCGCCTTCAGGGCGGCCGATGTGGTGCGTACGCCCTTGCCCATGTCGATGATGATGTACCGGTCCCCGCAGCGCACCACGCTGCTGTTGCCGGAGGACCCGGAATACAACGAGATAAATTCAGACATTCGAAACCTCAAAAAGAGCTGCTGCACTCCCCTGTCCGTTCTGCCGGAGAGGGACTGCAGCAGCCCTTATTTTTCTTTCTGCGATCACATGGCCGATTCCAGCGCGGCGGGCTGACGCTCCACCTTGCTGATATCTGCACCCAGACCCCGCAGCTTTTCCACAATGTTCTCGTAGCCGCGTTCAATGTGGCCGATCTCCTCGATCTCGCTGGTGCCGTCGGCCATCAGGGCCGCCACCACCATGGCGGCACCGGCCCGCAGGTCGGAGGCCCGCAGGGGGGCCGGGTTCAGCTTTTCCACGCCCTCAAAGACGGCCACCTGACCGTCTACCTGAACGCTGGCACCCATCTTCCGCAGCTCGTCCACATAGCGGAAGCGGTTGTCCCAGACGCTCTCGGTGATGGTGGAAGTGCCCTTTGCCACGCTGAGCAGCACACCCATCAGGGGCTGCATATCGGTGGGGAAGCCCGGGTGGGGCATAGTGTTGATCTTCAGGGGCAGGATATCGCCCTTGCGGGAGACGCGGACAGCGTCATCGAATTCTTCCACGTCCACACCGGCACGGCGCAGTTTCTCGGTAATGGGCTCCAGATGCTTGGGGGTGACGTTCTTGATCAGGACATCGCCGCCGGTGGCAGCAGCAGCCACCATGTAGCTGCCGGCCTCGATCTGGTCCGGGATGATGCTGTAGGTGCAGCCGTGCATCTTCTCCACGCCGCGGACCTTGATGACATCGGTGCCTGCGCCGCGGACATCCGCACCGCACATGTTCAGGAAGTTGGCCAGATCCACCACATGGGGCTCCTTGGCGCAGTTTTCCAGAATGGTCTGGCCCTTGGCCATCACGGCCGAGAGCATCCCGTTCATGGTGGCACCCACGCTGACCTTATCGAAGAAGATGTGGGCACCGTTCAGCTCCTTGGCGCGGACGGTGATCATGCCGTAGTCCACGCTGTCCTCGGCACCCAGGGCGCTGAAGGCCTTCAGGTGCTGGTCGATGGGGCGGGGGCCCAGGTTGCATCCGCCGGGCATGGCCACCTGTGCCTTGCCGAAGCGGGACAGCAGCGCACCCAGGAAGTAGTAACTGGCGCGCATCTGCCGGGACAGGTCGTCCGGGACATTGGTGCTGCACAGATGGGTGGTATCGATTTCATAGGTATTCTTGTCCAGCATCCGGACCCGTGCGCCCAGGATGCTCAGGATCTTCAGGCTCACGGCCACGTCGCTGATATCCGGCAGGTTCTCAATGACACAGACGTCAGCCGCCAGGATCGTGGCCGGCAGGATGCCCACAGCCGCATTTTTGGCACCGGAGATCGTGACCTCTCCGTGCAGGGGCTTGCCGCCCGTAACAACAAATTTTTCCAATTTTATAATCTCCTTGTCGCCGACCCGCGTTTCCCGCAGGCCACTCAGGGTGTATCTTGATCTCTCCGCGCACCGCAGGGCAGACACCCTCACGATACAGCTATCTTATTATACACAACTTCGGGCAAAAAGCAAAGCCCCCTTTTGTGCAGCCGGATTATTTTCTGTTTTGCCCAGAATCTTCGGAGATATTCTGTTTTTTTCTTTCTTGTTACAAAAAATTGACAGGGTGCAGTCCCTTCACCAGACGCAGTCCTCGCAGCGGGCCTCCTTGATCCAGCCCAGCTGATAGGCCTTGACCAGCTGTTTCAGGTCATGGACCCGCTCCCGCAGGGCTTCGCCCTCGTCGGTCTCCTCCACCAGGATGCGGTGGTTCTCGGTTTCCAGGATGTTCTTCTGGGACACGATGTCGATGTTCTCGTTCACCGCCTTCTCGGCGCTGACGAAGGGCTGATGGGTGCGCAGGGACATGGTGCGGCTGGAATACACCAGCGTATAGCCCGCGATGCCGGTCTTGTCGTGGTAGGCGCGGCAGAATCCGCCGTCGATGACCACCAGACGTCCCCCGCCCTTGATGGGGCTCTCGCCGCTCTTTTCCTTCACCGGCACATGGCCGTTGACGATGTGGCTGATGCCGGGCAGACCGAACTCTGCCAGAATGCGGCGGCAGGCGGCTTCCTCATTGTACCAGGTATAATAGGGGTCCTTGACCTCCTCGTGGGTGGAGGGGTCGGCGATGTAGAGCCGCTCGAAGGTGGTCATGGCGCTGCGGCCGAAGAGGGGCGACAGCTTGCCGCACCACAGATACCACAGGAAATCCTGCCCGCTCTGCCGGGCCGCGCTGCCCTCGGGGGCAAAATAGCCCCGCCGGGCCCGCTCGTCGCAGTAGTCCATCAAAGCACGGCCGGAGTAGTTGTGCCCCTCGAACCGCTCCACCGCAAAGCTGCCGGTCTTTGTCATGGGCACCACGCCGTGGTAGAGCAGGTTGCCGTTCTCGATGTGGTAGACGCTGCCCTTAGCATAGAGGAACTCCACATGCTGCTGCAGCCGCTCGCTCTGCCGGAAGGACTCCACCAGCTTGTGCAGCACCAGACGCTCGTCCTCGTTGAGGGCGGCGGGGTCCCGGGGGTCCACCGTGGGGAAGCCGGTGTCCCGCAGGGGGTACTCCCGGCCGTTCAGGGTCACGGTCCCCTTCTCCCAGTCGATGTGCCGCAGGAAGTCCCGTCCCTGCATCTTGAAATCCGGGTTCCGGTCGATGACCTTGCACTCCATCTTCAGCATCATGATGGTGACGGCCTTGTGCATCACGGCGCAGCGGTGGAGCGTCCCCTCGGTGTAGGGGCCCCGGGCCGCATCGGTGTGGGGCATCCAGAGGGTCAGGTCGTCCTCGCCGTAGAACTGCTCTGCCATCCGCTGCAGATGCCGCAGGTTGATGCCGTAGCAGTCCTCCAGCATGGCGTGGTTGTGGTAGGCCAGGCTGGTCTTGAGGACGGTGCAGACGCAGATGGGGCTGCCTGCAGCGGCACCCATCCAGACCACGTCGTGGTTGCCCCACTGGATATCCACGCTGTGGTGCCGCATCAGCAGTTCCAGAATGATGTCCGGGCGGGGGCCGCGGTCGAACAGGTCGCCCACGATGTGCAGCTTGTCCACGGCCAGCCGCTTGATCAGCTCGCACAGACGGACGATGAACTTGTCGGCCCGGCCGTTCTCGATGATGCTGCCCACGATCTGCCCGTAATACAGGTCCTTGTCGTGGTCCTCAAAGTGGGCGTGGAGCAGCTCATCCAGGATATAGCCGCAGCTGGAGGGCAGGCACTCCCGCACATGCTGCCGGGTGTGTTTGGAGGACACCAGACGGCAGATGTCGATCAGCCGCAGGAGGGTGTCGGTATACCAGCGCTCCAGCTCCTCTTCGTCCCTGCAGCGGTTCTTGAGCTGGGGCAGCTTCTCGTTGGGGTAATAGATGAGGGTCGCCAGCTCGGCCCGGGTGTTCTCCGGGACGGTGTCCCCCAGCACGATATCAACTTTTTCCCGGATGACACCGGAAGCCGAGTTCAGGATGTGGACAAAGGCCTCGTTCTCGCCGTGCAGGTCGCTCATGAAATGCTCGGTGCCCTTGGGCAGCTTGAGCAGGGCCTGGGTGCTGATGATCTCGCTGGCTGCGGCGGCCTGTGAGGGGTAGTCCCGCGCCAGAAGGGACAGATATTTCAGGTGGTCCCGGATCTCCTCGTTTTCGGTACGCATGATTTCCTCCCGCTTTATGCAGTATTCTTGCATCACATGCAATATTTTACCATAGTATACCACAACTGGCGTCGGAAATGGTATAATCTCATTACAGCAATTCTGTCAAATCTTTTGCAAAGGACTTGGATATTATGCCCAAAATCACCTCTGTGGCCCCTCCGGCGGCCTGCACCCTCTGCCCCCGGCAGTGCAAAGCCGACCGCGCCGCCGGGCAGACCGGCTTCTGCGGGGCGGGCGGCACCCTGAAAGCTGCCCGGGCGGCCCTGCATTTCTGGGAGGAGCCCTGCATCAGCGGCACCCGGGGCAGCGGCACGGTCTTTTTCTCCGGCTGCACCCTGAAGTGCTGCTTCTGCCAGAACTATCCCATCAGTGCCGAAGGGCTGGGGAAGGGGATCACGGTGGAGCATCTGGCCGGGGTCTTTCTGGACCTGCAGGCGCAGGGAGCCCACAACATCAATCTGGTCACCCCCGGCCAGTGGCAGCCCTGGATCATCGCGGCGCTGGACCTTGCCCGGACAAAGGGACTGCATCTCCCCATCGTCTGCAACACCGGCGGCTACGAGACCGTGGAAAGCGTGGAGCGCTGGCGGGGGTATATCGACATCTGGCTGGCGGACCTGAAGTACGTCTCCTCCGCCCTCTCAGCCGAGCTTTCCGCCGCGCCGGACTACTTTGCCCGGGCAAAGCCTGCCATCGAGGCCATGATGACCCAGGCCGGGCACCCGGTATTCGATGAAGAGGGCATCCTGCAGAAGGGCGTCATCCTGCGGCATCTGGCCCTGCCCGGCCATGTGGACGACAGCTTTGCGGTGCTGGACCAGATGGCGGCCTGGAACCGGGCCGACCCGGGCTGCTTCCTGCCCAGTGTCATGAGCCAGTACACCCCCTTCTACAAGGCCGCAGAACACGGCATCGGGCGGCGGATCACCACCTACGAATACCGGCGGGTGGTCAACTACGCCATGGATCTGGGCCTGTCCGACGGCTACATGCAGCAGAAGAGCAGCGCCAAAGAGGAATACACCCCCAGCTTTGACCTGACCGGCATCTGACAGAAGGAAGCCTTTTTCGGCAGAATCACCAAAATCGCCCCTTCTTTTTCTCCGGCCGTCTGCCGGATTCCCTTGCACTTGTTCTGGGAACGCGGTATAATGGATACAACAATGTGTTCACACATCGTACGGTATACAGGAAACGACTTTTAGGAGGAGCGTTATGGAACACTACAACCCCATCCTCGGCAGCGAGCCCAATGGCCAGAAATTTATTACCTGCGGCGAGATCATGCTCCGTCTGACCCCGCCGAATTACGAAAAGATCCGGATGACTTCCTGCTTTGAGGCCAGCTACGGCGGCAGCGAAGCCAACATCGCCCTGGCACTGGCAAACCTGGGCGTGGACAGTACCTTCTTCAGTGTGGTGCCCAACAACAGTCTGGGCAAGAGCGCCGTGCGCTGGCTGCGCTCCAACGATGTCCACTG
>CAKSZU010000055.1 GCA_934526125.1 uncultured Faecalibacterium sp.
GGCGAGCCGGAGCTGATCTGGGTGGCCAGCAAGAGCGGCAGCATGAACGCCTGCCGCAACGACGGCGGCATCATCCATACCCCCTACGGCGAGTATGTCATCGTCCTGATGAACAAGGACTTCCATGACATCATCGAGTACAACGACCACCCGGCCATGGTCTATGGGGCCCGGGTCTCCCGGATGATCCTGGACCAGATCCTGGCCTGCGAGGGCAGGCTGTACCCGAAGAACTGAGCTGAAATCTGTTGAAATTGTAGGAAGTATAACAATGGGGATAACAATTGCACCTTCGATGATGCTTTTTCTGATGCTGATGACCGGGTTTGCGGGGTTCGTGGACTCGGCGGCCGGGGGCGGCGGGCTGATCAGCCTGCCGGCCTATCTGTTCGCTGGGCTGCCGGTGCATTCCGTCTACGGCACCAATAAATTCAGCGCCGCCTGCGGCACCACCTTTGCCACCGTCCAGTTTTTCCGCGGCGGGGCCATGAATATCCGGGTGGGCCTGCTGGCCGCCGTGGGCAGCTTTGCGGGCAGTGCGCTGGGTGCGCAGATCGTGCTGCACCTCAGCGATGCCGCCCTGCGCACCATGATGCTGATCATCCTGCCCATCGCGGCGGTGCTGATCCTCTGGCGGCGGAACCTGCCCGACGAGAACCGGGACGATGGGACCATGACCCTGAAAAAGGCGGCCCTTGCCCTTGCCATCGGGCTGGGCATCGGCCTGTACGACGGCGTGTTCGGCCCGGGCACCGGCACCTTTGCCATCATTGCCTTCACCACCCTGATGGGCTTTGACCTGCGCACGGCGGGGGGCAATGCCAAGGTGCTGAACCTGGCCAGCAACTATGCCAGCGTGGTGACCTACCTGACCAGCGGGATGATCGTGTTCTCCGTCGGCATCCCCTGCGCGGTGAGCAACATCGTGGGCAACCTGATCGGGTCCCATTTCGCGCTGAAGAAGGGGGCAAAGTTCATCCGCCCCATGATGCTGGTGGTCCTGGTCCTGCTTCTGGGCAAGCTGATCTCGGACGCACTGCTGTAACAGGAACACAAAAGCGGGGCCGCTGCACACTGCAGCAGCCCCGCTTTCTGTCGGGTTGGTTTTTATTCCAAGGTCAGTCCCTGATCAAAGAAGGCCAGGCCGAAGGCACCGGGGCCCGCGTGGGTGCCGATGACGCAGCCGATCTGCTGCACCAGCGGTTCGGCGGTCTGCAGGTTGTCCTGAAGATAGGTCAGGATGGGCGTAGTCTCCCGGGTGGAGACGGTGTAGCCGGCCAGCGCGGGCACGGCTTCGTTGATCCCGCCCATTTCCTCGATCTTCTTGAACAGGGCCACATAGGCGCCGGGCAGGCCCCGGGCCTTGCCCGCCATGGCCACCTTGCCTTCTTTAATGGAGATCAGGGGCTTGATGCCCAGCATCCCGCCGGCCACGGCCACGGCGGCCGGCAGGCGGCCGCCCTTGCGCAGATATTTCAGGTCGTCGATGACGGCCACCAGATGCAGATGCTCCTTGGCGTGTTCCAGCACGGAGGCGATCTGCCCGGCGGTCTTTCCGGCCTCCCGAAGGCGGATGGCCAGCCGGACCAGCTGTGCCTCGCCCAGGCAGACGTTCTCCGAGTCGATGAAGATCACGTTGTCCACATTGGCCATGTCGGCGGCCAGCTTGGCGCACTGGTAGGTGCCGGACAGCTCGTGGGACAGGAAGATGCCGATGACCTCATCCCCGGCGGCAGCGGCCTCGGTGAAGAACCGCTCGAACAGCTCCGGGCTGGGCTGGCTGGTGGTGGGCAGCTTGCGGCACTGGGCCATGATCCCGTAATATTCGGTGGGGATCATGTCCACGCCGTCCCGCAGGACGGTGCCGTCCTCCAGCGTGACATTCAGGGGGATGACGGTGACGCCCAGCTGTTCTGCCTCGGCAGGCAGGATGTCGGACGCGGAATCGGTGAGAATGCGGATCATATACAGAATACCTCCAGAGGGGCTGAGGCCGGGAAATCCGACCAAATCATCAAAAAAGTCGCATAGAGTATACCAGAATCCCGGCTGAAAAGTCAATTGTTTGAACAAAATTTTCTTCGCATTTTCGCAAAACCGGTCCTCTGCTTGCACAAAAAGGCCCCGCATGATACAATAAACCCCGACAGAAAGGGGAGAGGGCAGACCATGACAGGACCAGAACGCAGAGCGGAGAAGCGGCGGGCCGTATGCCTTGCCGCCCTCGGCTGGGCCGGGCTGGCAGCGGCGTATACCCTGCTGGTGCCCGGCGGAGCGGCGGAAGTGCCGGCGGGGCTTTCCGCTATCCTGCGCAGCTGCCTCTGGCTGCCCATCGCCGAGGAGCTGATCTTCCGGGGAGCTTTGCTCCGCATCCTGCAGCCGCTGGGCAGGAACGCGGCGCTTCTGGGGCAGGCCGTGCTGTTTGCCGCCGTCCACGGCACCCCGGTACAGAAGGGCTATGCCTTTGGCATGGGGCTTATCTTCGGCTGGGCGGCGCAGGCCGCCGGCAGTCCTGTCCCCGGCATGGTGCTGCATATCCTGAACAATGGGCTGGTGCTGGCCCGGGCGCTGGCAGAAAGGGGAGCATGATGACCGACTACGAGCTGATGGGGGCGGCGCTGGAAGAGGCTGCCAAAGCCGCCGCGCTGGGCGAGGTGCCGGTGGGGGCTGTGGTGGCCCGGAACGGCGAGATCATCGCCGCCGCGCACAACACCCGGGAGACGGAGAAGAATGCCCTGCACCATGCGGAGCTGCTGGCCATCGACGCGGCCTGCAAAAAGCTGGGCGGCTGGCGGCTGTGGCAGTGCGAACTGTTCGTGACGCTGGAACCCTGCCCCATGTGCAGCGGGGCCATCCTCAACAGCCGTATCCGGCGGGTGGTCTACGGGGCGGCGGACGCCAAGGCCGGGTGCTGCGGCTCGGTGACCGACCTGTTCGCCCTGCCCTTCAATCACCATCCGGCGGTGGAGCAGGGCCTGCGGGCGGAGGAAGCCCAGGCGCTGCTGCAGGCGTTTTTCCTCCGCCTGCGGCAGCAGCGGGGCACAAGACCCCGCTGGAAACCGCCCGTGACCCCCTGAAAACGTGAAAAAAGTGGGAACTGCGTGAAAAAAGCCACCGGTTCCCACTTTCTTTTTGGGACAAATTGTGCTATATTATTTAATGGTAACTTGTCGAAACCACTCGCATAAAACAACGGGCGCGCCGCAGGACCGGCCATGACCGGAAGAATTGAGCAGAGCGCAGCTCCGTCGGGCAGTGGCGGGACAGTCCTTCCTGCCTGCATCCTTTGCGGGCAGAGAAAAAGCGACAGGAGGGCTGACTCTTGTACGATGATGAATTTGAACTGACCTTCGATCTGAACAATGAGGACGAAGCGTCTGCGGAAGCGCCGGATGCCGTGCAGCTGCCGCAGGAACCGGCTCCGCCGCCGGAACCACCCGCGGCAGAACCGGAGCCGGAGCAGAAACCCCAGCCGGAACCCGAACCGGAACCCCAGCCCGGACCGGAACTGCCGGAGATGCCCGCCGCAAACGGGCGCTGTGTGCTGATCTCGGGCGGCGACCGGGGCATCGGCGCGGCGGCGGCCCGGGCCTTCTGGCAGGCGGGTTACCGGGTGGCCGTGCTCTATCACACCCACGCCGAAGCGGCGGCAGCGCTGGAAAAGGAGCTGCCGGGCGTTCTGGCCATCCAGTGTGATGTGGCCAGCCGGGCCAGCTGCGAGGTGGCGGTCCACACGGCAGAACAGGCCCTGGGGCATCTGGATGTTCTGGTGAGCAATGCGGGCATCGCCCAGCAGAAGCTGTTCACCGACATCACCCTCGAGGAGTGGCAGCGGATGCTGGATGTGAACCTGACCGGTGCGTTCCATCTGTGCCAGCTGGTGCTGCCGGGGATGATCCGCCGCAAGGCGGGCCGCATCCTGACCGTGAGCAGCATGTGGGGGCAGACCGGCGGCAGCTGCGAGGTCCACTATTCGGCGGCCAAGGCCGGGCTGATCGGCCTGACCAAGGCCCTCGCCAAGGAAGAGGGCCCCAGCGGAATCACCGTGAACTGTGTGGCCCCGGGTGTCATCGACACCGATATGATGGCCGCCTTCACGGCCGAGGACAAGGCAGCCCTTGCCGAGGAGACCCCTGTGGGCCGTCTGGGCAGTGCCGATGAGGTGGCGCGGCTGCTGGTCTTTCTGGCCGGAGAGGACGCCGGTTACATCACCGGACAGGTGTTCGGGATCAACGGCGGTCTGGTGATTTGAACCACCCGGCAGCGGGCAAAACTATGAGACAGGATCACTTACGGCGCAGCCAGCGCCGGGGTGAAAAGGAGAGAGCAAAATGGGCATGACTTTGAAGGAACTGTTGACGAAGGGCGAAGGCACCCTGACCGCGCAGGAGGCCAAGACTCTGGCTTCCCAGTGCAGAATGGATGTGGAAACGCTTTACACTCTTCTGGAAGAGCGCGGCATCAAGATCCTTGACGAAGAGCCGGAAACGGACTTTGACGTGGACGGCATTGCTGCTGAGGTGGAAAACGCAGAGGCCAACAGCGACGAGTTGGGCCTGGGCGACGACGGGGAAGAGGAGCAGGCAGAGGAGAACCCGGCGGACCTGAAGGCCGCCATGGATGAGCTGCTGGATGACCCCGTCAAGAACTACCTGAAGCAGATCGGCCAGATCCCCCTGCTGAATGCAGACGAGGAAGTGGAGCTGAGCAAGCGGATCCACGCCGGTGCCGAGGCTGCCCACATCCTTCAGGCGGACCGCCAGAAGTACGGTGCGCCGGAGTACATCAAGAAGAACAGCGCCCGCTTCTCGTTTGAAGAGGACGAGAACAGCCGGAGCTACACCGAGGAACTGGACGAGGACGGCAACGCCAAGCCCAGCGAGGACGACGAGGAAAAGGCTGCCGAAGAGGAAGCCATGGAGGCTGTGGAGAACGGCCCCCTGACCGAGGAGCGCCGTCAGGAGCTGCTGAAGATCCGCCGCGACGGCCTGAACGCCCGTCGCAACCTCAGCGAGGCCAACCTGCGTCTGGTGGTCTCCATTGCCAAGAAGCATGTGGGCCACAATCTGGCGTTCCTGGACCTGATCCAGGAGGGCAACATCGGCCTCATCAAGGCAGCCGAGAAGTTCGACTGCGACCGCGGCTTCCGCTTCTCCACCTACGCAACGTGGTGGATCCGTCAGGCCATCACCCGCGCCATCGCGGATCAGGCCCGCACCATCCGGATCCCCGTCCACATGGTGGAGACCATCAACCGGATGCGTCAGGCGACCAACCAGCTGGTCTACCAGAACGGCCACGAGCCCACGCCCGAAGAGCTGGCAAAGGCCATGGACATGAGCGTTGAGCGTGTCCGTGAGATCCAGCGGATGGCACAGGAGCCCGCCAGCCTGGAGAGCCCTGTGGGTGAGGAAGAGGATTCCTCCCTGGGTGATTTCGTTGCAGATGAAAACGCCGAGGCTCCCGGTAAGGCTGCCGACCGCGCCATGGTGGCCCAGCAGATCAATCAGGCCCTGAAGAGCCTGACCCCCCGTGAAGAGAAGGTCATCCGTCTCCGCTTCGGTCTGGACGACGGCCGTCCCCGCACACTGGAGGAAGTCGGCCGTGACTTCGGCGTCACCCGTGAGCGCGTCCGCCAGATCGAGGCCAAGGCCATCCGCAAGCTGCACAGCCGCAAGTGCCTTGCCCTGCTGAACGGCCTGATCGAGTGATCGCATAAAACTTCAAAAGGAGCTGCCGCTGAAAATGCGGCAGCTCCTTTTTGGAAGGGCGGACGGGAGAAAAAACGATTTTCTCCAAATTTTTTGAAAAAAACCCTTGCCAAATGGGTCGCTTTATGGTAAACTAATTGAGCTGTGATTGTGCTGCTATAGCTCAGTTGGTAGAGCGCATCCTTGGTAAGGATGAGGTCTCCAGTTCGAATCTGGATAGCAGCTCCAGCTCAGACCGCCTCGGCATCAAGAGATGCCGGGGCGGTTTTTTGCGTTCCGGCCGAGGTTTCGTTTTCACCGGAACAGGGGATGATGCCATGCGTGGCCAGAAGGGCAGCGAACAATGCCTCGAAGCCCTGATCCTTTCCGCGCCGGGTTCAAATCCGGCCCGCAGGGCGGTGCATTTCAGCCAGAGCGGGAGAGCAGCGGTCCGCTGTTCCAGCTCCACATTGGTGGCCATGGCCGTGTGCAGGGTTTGCTATAATTCCGGATGCAGAGCATCCATGCCTGTATTATAGTGAAAAATGGCCGGAAAGGGAACAGGAAAGACGGCTGTACACACAAAAAACAGCCCCGCCGGCAGAGGGAATTGCCAGCGGGGCCAGAAAATGTCTTATGAACGGTTCAGGGATCAGTCGTCAGCGGCTTCGTCCAGGTTGCCGAGCTTCTTTGCCTGCTCGACCACGGCGGGCACCAGCGTCTCGGGCAGGATCTCGTAGCGGGCGAACTCGGTGGTGAACCAGCCGCGGCCCTGGGTGGTCTGCCGGATGAAGGTGGTGAAGTTGCTCAGCTCAGCCAGAGGCACCTCGGCGATGATGGTCTGCAGGCCGTCCTCGTCCGGCTCCATGCCCAGCACACGGCCGCGGCGCTTGGTCACATCGCCCATGATGTCGCCGGTGTTGTCGTTGGGAACGTGGGCCTTCAGGGTGTGGATGGGTTCCAGGATGACGGGGCCTGCCTCGGGCATGGCGGCCTTATAAGCCAGCTTGGCGGCCATGATGAAGGCCATTTCGGAGCTGTCCACGGGGTGGTAGCTGCCGTCCAGCAGGGTGGCTTTCAGGCCTACCACAGGGTAACCGGCCAGCACACCCTTCTCGGCGGCAAGGCGGACGCCCTTTTCGACGGCGGGGAAGAAGTTCTTGGGCACACTGCCGCCGAACACCTTCTCCTCAAAGACGACCTGCTCGCTGTCGCAGGGCTCGAAGTTGATGATGACATCGCCGAACTGGCCGTGGCCGCCGGTCTGCTTCTTATGACGGCCCTGCTTCTGGCAGGCCTTCCGGATGGACTCACGGTAGGCGATGCGGGGAGCCTCCAGGCCGATCTCGACGCCGAACTTGTTCTTCAGCTTGGCCTTGACCACATCCAGATGCTGCTCGCCCAGACCGCCGATGACCTGCTGGTGGGTCTCGGCGTTGTTCTGGTAGCTCAGGGTGGGATCTTCTTCCATCAGGCGGGCCAGCGCACTGCTGATCTTGCCCTCATCGCCCTTCTTGGCCACGGTGACGGCCATGAACAGGCTGGGCTTGGGGAACACGGGAGCAGGCAGCTTTGCCACGCGGGCGGCATCGCACAGGGTATCGCCGGTCTTTGCGCTGATCAGCTTTGCCACGGCGCCGATATCACCGGCACCGATGCCGTCGGCATCCGCCTGCTTTTTGCCGATGATGGTCAGGGGCTTGCCGATTTTCTCCACCTCGCCGGTGCGGGCGTTGGTCAGAGGCTCGCCTGCCGTCACCTTGCCGCTGATCACGCGCAGGTAGCTCAGCTTGCCCACAAACGGGTCGGCCACGGTCTTGAACACATAGGCGGCGGTGGGCTCGTCCTCGGTGCAGTGCAGCTCCACGGGCTCGCCGTTGGCGTCCTCGGCCAGAACGGCACCGTCATGCTCCGGGCTGGGCAGCAGCTTGTGCATGTTGAACAGCAGCATATCCAGTGCCTGCTGGTTGACGGCGCTGCCGCAGAACACGGGGGTGATCAGGCCGTCCTTGACACCCTTGCGCATGCCTTCCACGATCTCCTCGGTGGTGAAGGACTCGCCGCCGAAGAACTTTTCCATCAGCTCATCGTCGGTCTCGGCGATGGCCTCGCTCATGGCCTCGATCAGGCCCTGGAACCGGTGGCCGATGTCGGGCAGATCCACCTGGATCTGCTTGCCGCCCTCGTACTTGAAAGCTTTCTGGCTGAACAGGTTGATGTAAACGGGGGTGCCGTCATCCAGCTTGGCGGGCACGACACAGGGGCAGACGGTGGAGCCGAACTTGATCTTCATGTCCTCCAGGATCTTGAAGTAGTTGGCATTTTCCAGATCGCACTTGGAGACGAACACCATGGTGGCCTTGCCGTTCTTGCGGGCCAGCTGGAATGCCTTCTCGGCACCGACGGTGACGCCGCTGCGGCCCGAAACTACTACCAGTACGCTCTCGGCGGCACGGATGCCCTCGTACTCGCCGGCCTCAAAGTCGAACAGGCCCGGAGCGTCGATCAGGTTGTACTTGATGCCCTCATACTCCACCGGCACCACCGATGCCGACAGGCTGGCTTTCCGCTTTGCTTCTTCAGGGTCAAAGTCCGAAATCGTTGTACCGTCTTCCACACGGCCCATACGCTCTGCTGCGCCCGAAAAATAGACCAGTGCCTCAGTCAGCGTTGTCTTGCCGCTGCCGGCATGGCCTGCAATCAGGATATTGCGGATGTTGTTGCTTGCGTATTTCATATCGGTTTTTCCCTCATTTCCGCCGCACCGGAGCATTCTCTCCGTTTTTGTGGCATATTTTACAAAGATAATACCACACTCAAAGCGTTTTTCAAATAGATTGCTTGAATTTTCTGCTTTCCCGGCTGCCAAACTTCCCGGCCTGCTTTTGTGCATTTTGCCCGAAGAGGAAAAAATTCGATGACAGAACGAAAAACGCCCGGGGCAGCCGGTGCGTTTTTCTGCATCCGGAAGCCGCGGGCGTTGAATTTCTCTGTGGTTTATGATATTCTTTAGTTGCCGCTTTTCAGCGGTGAAAGGCGCTGTCTGCACATGCAGGTGGTCACGCTCCTTCCGGCAATGCGCCAGCGGAGGGCGAAAAACTTTTTGCTTCCCCTGACGCAAATGCGGAAGGGGGGATGCTCTATGACGCTGAGTGAAGTTCTTCAGCTGCTCGCTGTGATCGGCGGTGCAGTTTTTGTGACGTTTCAGATTACATGGACGATTTCCAACAGCAAAAAGAAATGACCGCCCCAGAGCTCCACTTCTGAACGGTCATTTCTTTTGACATAATCGGAAGGAGCTGACCATTGCGGACAGCGCTTCTTCTATTTGAAGTATATCTGTTTCGATGCATTCTGTCAAGCCCGGGATGGCTTGTCTGATCAAAGGAGGCCCTCTGCCATGAAACGCACCGATTATATCAATTGGGATGAATATTTTATGGGCATCGCTCTGCTTACCGCCATGCGCTCCAAGGACCCCAGCAGTCAGGTGGGGGCCTGCATCGTCAGCCCGGAAAACAAGATCCTTTCCCTGGGGTACAACGGCATGCCCATCGGCTGCGATGACGACGCCATGCCCTGGGACCGGGAGGGCGACCCGCTGGACACCAAATATATGTATGTCTGTCATGCCGAACTGAACGCCATCCTGAACAGCGCCCACAACAACCTGAAGGGGGCCCGGGTGTATGTGACCCTCTTCCCCTGCAACGAATGCGCCAAGGCCATCATTCAGTCCGGCATCTCCGAGGTGGTCTACTACGGCGACAAGTACCACGACTCCGATTCCAGCGTCGCGGCACGGTTCATGTTCAAGAAGGCCGGTGTCCGCCTGACGGCCTATACCCCCAGCGGCCGGAAAGCCGAACTGGAACTGTGATGCGCTTTCCTCTTGACCTTGCTTCCCGCGGGGACTATAATAGAAACATCTTCCGCATAAATATTCACTGATATTCGCATGAAGAGGGGAATATACAATGAACCTGAAAAATCGCAGCTTTCTGAAGCTTCTGGACTATACCCCCGCCGAGATCGGGGAACTGCTGGACCTGGCCGCTGACCTCAAGGCTAAAAAGAAGGCCGGCATCCGTCATGACCAGCTCCGGGGCAAGAACATTGCCCTGATCTTTGAAAAGACCTCCACCCGCACCCGCTGCAGCTTTGAGGTCGCCGCCCACGATCTGGGCATGGAAGTCACCTATCTGGACCCGTCGGGCAGTCAGATCGGCAAAAAGGAATCCATTGCGGATACCGCCCGGGTCCTGGGCCGGATGTTTGACGGCATCGAATACCGGGGCTACGGCCAGCAGATCGTTGAGGATCTGGCCCATTATGCAGGCGTTCCCGTCTGGAACGGCCTGACCAACGAGTTCCACCCCACCCAGATCCTGGCCGATTTCCTGACCATCCGGGAGCATTTCGGCCATCTGAAGGGAATCAACTTCGTCTATTTCGGCGATGCCCGCTACAACATGGGCAACAGCCTTATGGTGGGCTGCGCCAAGATGGGCCTGCACTTTACCGCCTGCGCCCCCAAAAAGTACCAGCCGGACCCGGCTCTGGTGGAAGAGTGCCGGAAGATCGCCGCCGAGACCGGCGCGACCCTGACCTTTGAGGAGGACCCCGCCAAGGCCGCCAAAGGTGCTGATGTGCTGTACACCGATGTGTGGGTCTCCATGGGCGAGCCGGTGGAGGTCTGGGCCGAACGCATCAACGACCTGGCACCCTATCAGATCAACCAGCAGCTGATGGACATTGCAGGCCCCCATGCTGTATTTATGCACTGCCTGCCGGCATACCACGACCACAAGACCACCGTGGGCAGGGAGATGGGCGAGCGCTTCCACCGGGATGCCATGGAAGTGACCGATGAAGTTTTTGAGGGCCCCCAGAGCATCGTCTTTGACGAGGCCGAGAACCGGATGCATACCATCAAGGCCGTTATGGCCGCCACCCTGGGCTACCAAGCGTAAACGGGGCAGACCAAAATAACCGAAAAAATGAGACAGACTTCCCTGGAAGGGGCGGCTGTCTCATTTTTTGTTGCGGTTCCCCTTGCCCCGGTTTTATGGGATACCGTGGTTTTTGTTGACAAGCCCCGGGCTTGCTATTATAATAAGAGAGTCATAATAGCACTTGTATGCGGCTTTTTGGCTGCACCAATTCAATAGAACAAGGAGAGAATCCCAAATGGCACAAGAGATCAAAATGTCCGCTGCCGGCCTGAAGGCTGTGCAGGAGGAGCTGGAATACCTCAAGACGGTCCGCCGTAAGGAGCTGGCCGAGGAGATCAAGGAAGCCCGCAGCCACGGCGACCTGTCCGAGAACAGCGAGTACGATGAGGCCAAGAACACCCAGGGTCTGGTGGAGAACCGCATCACCGAGCTGGAGCAGATGGTCAAGAACGCTGTCGTCATCGACGAGAGCGAGCTGAGCGTGGAGAACGTTGTCGTGGGTACCCACGTCACCATCCTCATGACCGGCGAGACCGAGACCGAGGAGTACGACATCGTGGGCCGCACCGAGGCGGACCCCATCAACGGCAAGATCAGCGACGAGAGCCCCGTGGGCCACGCTCTGCTGGGCAAGGCTGTGGGCGAGAAGGCTGAGGTCCTGCTGCCCACCGGCCATACCGTTGAGTACACCGTGAAGTCCATCACCCACTCTGCAAACTGAGCGCGAAGGGGAGGATATCATGGAAGAGCAAAAGAGAAACCCCGCACAGGGTCTTTCGGAGAGCGAGCAGGTGCAGGTGCGCCGCCAGAAGCTGGCAGATCTGCAGGCTGCCGGTCATGATCCGTTCACCCTGACCAAGTTCCCGCAGGATGCCTACTCTGCCGACCTGAAGGAAGAGTTCAAGGAGCTGCCCAACGAGACCGACAGCGGCAAGCATGTTGCCCTGGCCGGCCGTATGATGTCCAAGCGCGTGATGGGCAAGGCAAGCTTTGCCCACCTGCGCGATGACAAGGGCGATATCCAGCTGTACGTCCGCCGTGACGAGCTGGGTGAAGAGTCCTACGCCGCCTTCAAGAAACTGGACGTGGGCGACATCATCGGCGTCAAGGGCGAAGTGTTCCGCACCAAGACCGGTGAGCTGAGCGTCCGCGCCGAGGAGCTGACCCTGCTGGCCAAGAGCCTGCGCCCCCTGCCCGAGAAGTTCCACGGCCTGACCGACACCGAGATGCGTTATCGTCAGCGCTACGTGGACCTGATCGCCAACCCCGATGTCAAGGCTACCTTCGTCAAGCGCAGCCAGATCCTGAAGGAGATCCGCGCCTATCTGGACGAGAAGGGCTTCCTGGAAGTGGATACCCCCATCCTGACCCCCTTCGAGATCGGTGCCTCCGCCCGGCCGTTCTATACCCATCACAATACCCTGAACATGGATATGGTGCTGCGCATCGAGACCGAGCTGTATCTCAAGCGCCTGATCGTGGGCGGCATGGACCGCGTGTACGAAGTGGGCCGCATCTTCCGCAACGAGGGCATGGACCCCACCCACAACCCGGAGTTCACCTCCATTGAGCTGTATCAGGCCTTCACCGATTTCCACGGCATGATGGATCTGGTGGAAGAGCTGTATAAGCGTCTGGCGCAGAAGATCTGCGGCAGCCTGGTCATCCCTTATCAGGGCAAGCAGATCGACATGGGCCACTGGGAGCGCCTGACCATGATCGAGGCCGTCAAGAAGTATTCCGGCGTGGACTTCAACGACTGGAAGACCGATGAGGATGCCATTGCCGCCGCCAAGGCCCACAACGTGGAGCTGCCCGAGGTGCCCACCAAGGGTGCCATTCTGGCCGAGTTCTTTGACGCCTTCGTCGAGGACAAGCTGGTCCAGCCCACCTTTATCTATGACTACCCCGTGGAAATCAGCCCGTTGGCCAAGCGCAAGCCGGACGATCCCGCCTTCACCGAGCGCTTTGAGTACTTCATCGACTGCACTGAGTACGGCAATGCCTTCAGTGAGCTGAATGACCCCATCGACCAGAAGGAACGCTTCGAGCGCCAGGTCGCCGAGCGCAAGGCCATTGAGCCCGACTGCAAGGCCCAGGTCGATTACGACTATGTCAACGCTCTGGAGTACGGCCTGCCCCCCACGGGCGGCCTCGGCTTCGGCGTGGACCGCCTGGTCATGCTGCTGACCGACAGCGCCTCTATCCGCGATGTCCTGCTCTTCCCTACGATGAAGCCGATCGAGCAGTAAATTTCCAATTTGAGCGAAACAAAGCCTGAAACTTCTTGATGTACCGAGAAGTTTCGGGCTTTTTCTTTTGACGAATTTCCAGCGGAAACTACGCCATACGCCAATTTTACGCCAAACGATGCAGGATTTTGTGCAGAGCAAAAAGAGCGTTGTTCTAGTTTTGGTGTAAGAATCGGGCGTGTGGTGGATGAGTGTAGACCTGTAAAGGGCTGCATCAGAAAGTGGGTTCATGGATCTGCAAACGGACAGCCGCAACTTTCCACCGCAGAAGAAGTAAATGTGAAAAACATGGAGGCTTTCTTATGAACAAACTGCTTTCCTGCCGCTATAACACGGACACCAACCGAGTGGAAGCCCGGTTTACGGACGGCTCTGCCGTTGCCATCGACTGCATCGCTGTCGAGAACGAGTACGGCAACACCCCGGCACAGCGGGCAGAACTGGGCTGGCTGCTCTATAATAAGCCCTTGGAGTATGCACAGATGGTGTTGAGCGGCAAGATTGAGCATTATCTCTCGCTTGGTTGCGACCATGGCAGGCCAAAAGATTAAGTCTAATGAACCAAACATCTGCTAATCCGTATTGCTTTTGATACGGGTTAGCAGATGTTTCTGTTTTATGCATATCACAACTGCGCAGGCAAATACGCTTATTCCGTCTTCCCTTCCAGCCTGCTTTTATACCCTTCGCCCCATGCCCACATGGCATCCAGAACCGGTTTCAAGCTATATCCCAGTTCCGTCAGCGTATATTCCACCCGGGGCGGCACTTCAGCGTAGACCTTCCGGGTCAGCAACCCGCTTTCCTCCATCTGCCGCAGCTGAGCAGTCAGAACCTTCTGGGTCACATGACCGATGGACTTTTTCAGTTCTCCAAAACGCTTTGTGCCCGACATCAGATCCCGGAGGATCAGCACCTTCCATTTATCGCTGATGAGGGTCAGGGTGGTCTCCACCGGGCAGGCCGGGAGTTCTTTGAGGATTTCCTTTTCCATAATTACCTCCAAGGGAATTTCAAGTGGTCATCGTGCCGGATGCACGGATACCACACACAGCTTTACGGCATCATTATAGCTTTCAACAGCAAAAAAAGCAAGCAGCATCGCAATGGTATCTTTCTGGTAACTACACCACAATA
>CAKSZU010000056.1 GCA_934526125.1 uncultured Faecalibacterium sp.
TCCAGCTGGCAGGTGGACAGGGTGTACTCAGCGCCGACAGCGGGCTTGACGTTGACGTCCAGCTTCGGGCCGTAGAAGGCGGCCTCGCCGATCTCCTCGGTGAACTGGATGCCCAGCTCGGTCAGCACCTCGCGCAGGGCGTTCTCGGCGTGGTTCCACATGGCGTCATCGTCGTGGTACTTCTTCTTGTCGGCGGGATCGCGCAGGGACAGGACACAGCGGTAATCGGTGATGTGGAAGTCCTTGTAGGTCTCGAAGATCAGGTTGCAGACATCGGCGACTTCGCTCTTGATCTGCTCCGGGGTGCAGAACAGATGGGCGTCGTTCTGGCAGAAGTGACGGCCGCGCTCAATGCCCTTCAGGGTGCCGGAAGACTCATAACGGAAATCGTGGGCGATCTCACCGATCCGCATGGGCAGATCACGGTAAGAATGGGGATGGTTTGCGTAGATCATCATGTGGTGGGGGCAGTTCATGGGACGCAGGACGTAGCTTTCGCCCTCCATCTCCATCGGGGGGAACATGTTCTCGCGGTAGTGATCCCAATGGCCGGAAGTCTTGTACAGGTTCACGGTGCCGATGCAGGGGGTCATGACGTGCAGGTAGCCGCGGGCGCGTTCCTTGGCCTTGATATAGTTCTCCAGCTCCTGCCAGACGGTGTAGCCTGCGGGCAGGAACATGGGCAGGCCGCGGCCCACCAGGTCGTCGGTCATGAACAGGCCCATCTCCTTGCCGATCTTGCGGTGATCACGCTCACGGGCCTCCTGCTGCTCCTTTTCCCAGGCGTCCAGCTCCTCCTGATTGTGGAAGGCCACGCCGTTGATACGGGTCAGCATCTTGTTTTCCTTGTCGTTTTTCCAGTAAGCGCCGGACTGCTGGGTGATCTTGAAGGCCTTCAGTGCCTTGGTGTAGGTCAGGTGGGGTCCGATGCACATATCGACATACTCGCCCTGCTGGAAGAAGCTGAACTCGGTCTCGTCGGCCAGGTCAGCCATGTGCTCGATCTTGTAGTGTTCCTTGCGCTCCTCCATCAGCTTCACGGCCTCGTCGCGGGGCAGGATGAAGGGCTTGATGGGCAGGTTTTCCTTGCAGATCTTGTGCATCTCTTTCTCGATGGCAGCCAGATCCTCGTCGGTGAGCTTGGTGTCGCCCAGATCGACGTCGTAGTAGAAGCCGTTCTCGGTGGCGGGGCCGAAGGCAAAATCAGCCTCCGGGTACAGGCGCTTGATGGCCTGTGCCATCACATGGGCTGCGGTATGGCGGATGACATGCAGTTCCTGGTCCTGCGGGCACTCGTCCACATGGCCGTCCTTATAAATGATCTTCATGGTACATACTCCTTTGGACAGATAAAAAGATACGAAAAAAAGCGCTTCATCCCGTCCATCATCACGGGATGAAGCGCCTGAAAGATCAGATACTCCACGGTTCCACCCGAATTGCGTACTGTGTACGCCACTCGCTGTGCTGTAACGGGCATACCCGGCAGAGGTTCGCCTCTGCGCTCTGCGGTGGTAGAAGTCCGTTACAGGACAGGCTGCTTGCAGCACCCGGGGTCCGGGGCAGCCCTCTCTGCGTCTTGGGGAGCGGTACTTCGGTTTGTCCGCATCATCGCTTTGTACAGGATGAAACTACGCTGATTGTAGCACGATGGCGGCAAAAAATCAAGCTCTCCGCGGCAAAAATCTGCGAAAAATCATTCTTCTTTTTTCTTCAGCTTGATCCGCCACTTGTGGGAGGCGTACTCCGGCCGCAGCTTGTGGGTGACAAAGGTCTGGCTGCTGTAAAGGCCGTGGTGGCCGGAGAGCATATAACAGACGCCGCACCCCAGCGCGATGAGTTCCAGCCCCTGCCCGCCGAACAGCTCAAAGCCCAGCAGGATGGAGGGGATCAGGGCGTTAGTGGCACCGCAGAACACGGCGACCAGCCCGATGGCGGCGGCAAACCCGGCGGGCAGGCCCAGCAGCGGCCCGGCCACGCAGCCGAAGGTGGCCCCGATGAAGAAGCTGGGCACCACCTCGCCGCCCTTGAAGCCCGCCGACAGGGTCAGGGCCGTCAGGAAGATCTTGCACAGGAAATCCCAGGGCAGGGCAACGCCCTGCTCCACGGCGGCGGCGATGACGGGCATGCCCGCGCCGTTGTACCGGCCCACGCCGAACAGGTAGGAGAAGGCCACCACGGCCGCACCGCCCAGAGCGACCCGCAGCCAGGGGTTGGGCAGGCGCTTCGGGATCTGGTGCTCCAGCAGGTGGAGCATCCCGCAGAACAGCCGGGTGACGGCCGCGCAGGCGATGCCCAGCAGGGCTACGCAGACAGCAGTGCCCGGGGTCAGGGCCGGGATAGAATTGAGGACGAAGTTGGTGGGGGCGATGCCGCAGGCCAGCGAGACCCCGTAGGCGATGAGGGCCGAGGTGAAGGCCGGGACAAAGGCGGAGGTGAAGGTCAGGCCTACGTCCTCTACCATCATGGCAAAGACCGCAGCGGTCAGCGGGGTGCCGAAGAGGGCGGAGAAGAAGGCGGCCATGCCGCTGATGGTGGCGGTGCGGCGGGCGTAGTCATGGAGGTGGAACAGCTTGCCCACGTTCCAGCCGATGCTGCCGCCCATCTGCAGGGCAGCGCCCTCGCGGCCCGCAGAGCCGCCGCACAGGTGGGTCAGGACGGTGCCCAGAAAGATGGCGGGCACCAGCAGGATGCTGACGGGCTCGCCGCTCTGGACGGCCTGGATGACGTTGTTGGTGCCCACACCCTCGCACCGGGTGACCTTGTAAAGGGCCGCGATGGCCAGACCGGCCGCCGGCAGGCAGAACAGCAGCCAGGGCTGCGCGGCCCGCAGCTCGGTCACATACTCCACAGCCAGATGAAAGGCCGTGCCCACGATGCCGCAGGCCAGTCCCGTGGGGACGGCCAGCAGCAGCCACTGCAGTGCCACCCGCAGGGAGGCACCGGCTTCTTTTTTGAACGTACTGAACTGATCCATACAAACTCCGTGATCCTGATGATGTGTCGCAGCGGGGCGAAAGGCCCCGAATTTATTATCCCCACAATACCATAGCCCTTCCGCCTTGTCAAGAAACGACAGGCCCCCTGCTCCTTTGTGCGGAAGGGGCAGGGGGCCAGCGTTGCTGTCTGATTCAGAAAAAAGGAAAAAGGAGAAAAAGGAGAACAAATATCGTCACGCTTTCAAAGCGGGACAGCGATTCAAGCGGGAGCGTTTCACTCCACATCCTGCAGGGCGTCGAAATCCTCTTCGCCGGTGCGGATCTTGACCACGCGGGTCACATTGTATACGAAGATCTTGCCGTCGCCGATGTGGCCGGTGTACAGGGCCTTCTTGGCGGCCTCCACCACAGCATCCACGCTGATCTTGGAGACGATGACCTCTACCTTGATCTTGGGCAGCAGGGTGGAATCCACAGGGACGCCGCGGTATTTCTCGGAGGTGCCCTTCTGGATGCCGCAGCCCATGACCTGGGTCACGGTCATGCCGGTGACGCCCAGATCGTTCAGGGCCGTCTTGAGCTGATCGAACTTGGACAGCTTGGCGATGATGGAGACCTTGTGCATCCCGGTGTCGTAGATGCCGTCGTGGATCATGGGAGAAGGCTCACGCACCACAGGCACAGCGGCATCGATCTGCTTTGCAGAGGCCTTGGACACATCGTCCTCGCCCAGGTCAGTGTTGTCGTTGGGGACCATGGCAGCTGCGTTGGCATCGGAGATGGAGAAGCCGGCATAAGCGGAAGTCAGGCCGTGCTCGTGGATGTCCAGGCCGTCGATCTCCACCTCAGCGGGGACGCGCAGGCCGATGGTCTTGTCGATGATCTTGAAGATGAGGAACATCACGATGACGACGTAGGCGTCCACCGTGATGAGGCCCAGCAGCTGGATGCCCAGCTGCGTGAAGCCGCCGCCGTAGAACAGGCCCTTGCCGACACCGTCGCCGCCGTTGGAGAACAGACCCACGGCAATGGTGCCCCACACGCCGTTCATGAAGTGGACGGAGACCGCACCCACGGGGTCATCGACCTTGGCGATCTTGTCGAAGAATTCCACGCTCAGGACTACCAGGATGCCGGCCACAAAGCCGATGATGAAAGCGCCGAAGGGAGAAACGGTATCACAGCCTGCGGTGATGGCCACCAGACCGGCCAGAGAGCCGTTCAGGGTCATGGAGACATCGGGCTTGCCGTACCGCTTCCAGGTGAAGATCATGGTCACGCAGGTGGCCACAGCAGCGGCCAGGTTGGTGTTGAAGCAGACCAGACCGGTCAGGGTCATGGTCTCATCGGTGGACAGGCTCAGGGAAGAGCCGCCGTTGAAACCGAACCAGCAGAACCACAGGATGAACACGCCCAGGGCACCGGCCGTCAGGTTGTGGCCGGGGATGGCGTGGGGGGTGCCGTCCTTGTCGTACTTGCCGATGCGGGGACCCAGCATCCAGGCACCCAGCAGGGCGATGATACCGCCGACATTGTGGACGGCCGCGGAACCGGCGAAATCATGGAAGCCCATGCTCTGCAGCCAGCCGCCGCCCCACATCCAGTGGCCGCAGATGGGATAGACCACCAGCGAGATGGCTGCGGAGTAAACACAGTAAGCCTTGAAGTTGGTGCGCTCGGCCATGGAGCCGGAGACGATGGTGGCTGCCGTGGCGCAGAACACGGTCTGGAACACGATGTAGACCCACAGCGGGATATCCAGACCCAGGTGCGAATAATCTCCCAGGATAAACGGATCGAACCCGCCGATCAAAGCACTGGTGCCGCCGAACATCAGGCCGAAGCCGATGAGCCAGTAGCAGGGGGTGCCGATGCAGAAGTCCATCATATTCTTCATCAGAATGTTGCCGGTGTTCTTCGCACGGGTGAAGCCCGCTTCACACAGCGCGAAGCCCGCCTGCATGAAGTAGACCAGGAACGCTGCGACCAGCGTCCAACAGGTGTTGACGGAGCTGAACATAACTTTTTTACCTCCCCAATGAAACAGGTCGCCGTCGGCGCCAGAACCGGACGGCATCTTCCGCGCTCCCCGCACCGATCGTACGCAGGAGCGTTGTTCAGGAGGCCCTCTATTCCTCCCGAGCAATATCCACGAAAACAACAAAAGGCGCTGGCGGAAGTACATCCGTCAGCGCCTTTGCTTTCGATGGCACGAGTATAGAACGGTTTGGGCAGACTGTCAATACCTAACCCGGAATTTTGTCGTTTTACACAATACGGAGAAAATGGAAACCGGAAAAGTTTGGACGTCTACCCCAGCTTCTTTTTCTGCTGCCGGGCCACGATGGGCATCAGCAGCGGGGTGGGCACCAGCTTCTGGGCGGTGGTGGCCAGCCGCATCAGGGGGCTGGGCACAATGATGATCTTCCGGCGGAACATCCCCCGCATGGCTTCCTCCACGCAGAGTTCGGAGGTGATGCCCTTCAGGGCAAACACCACGTCGGCCCGGTCGTTGAACTCGGTGTCCACGGGGCCGGGGCAGAGGGCGCAGACGAACACCGGGCTGCGCGCCTCCCGCAGCTCCTCGGCCACGCCCCGGGTCAGGCTGACCACATAGGCCTTGGAGGCATAGTAAGCGGCCATATAGGGTCCGCCGGGCAGCAGCCCCGCCGAGGAGGCTACGTTCAGGATGGTGCCGGAGCCCTGGACCTCCATCTTTTTCAGGGCGAACTTGAACAGCCGGTGCATGGCCAGCACGTTCACCCGCAGCATGGAAAGCTCCTTGTCCGGGTCGGTCTCGGTGAAGGCCCCGCAGGTGCCGAAACCGGCGTTGTTGATGAACAGGTCGATGTGTTCGTCCGCCAGCGCCGCGCAGAGGGCTTCGCACTCTGCATCCTGCCCGAGGTCGGCGGTCTCGATCCGGCAGAGGGTGCCGTACTTTGCGTGGAGCTCGGCGGCCAGCAGCTCCAGCCGCTCGCGGCGGCGGGCGGTCAGGATGAGCCGGAAGCCCAGCTTGGCATACCGGCGGGCGAACTCCCGGCCGATGCCGGAGGATGCGCCGGTGATCCAGATGGTCTGATGGGACATGGTGTGATCTCCTCCTTCTCAGAAGCCTGCGGCCCGGTCGATGGCTTCCAGCTCCTCCGGGCTGAAGGCGGTGTTGTCCAGGGCCTTCAGGTTGCCGAGGATCTGCTCCGGGCCGTAGTTGTTGGCCAGGTCAAAGTGGGTGATGCCGTGGTCAAAGGCCGTGAAGCAGAGCTGTTTCATGGTCTCGTAGCGGCCGGTATCCCCGAAGTTGTGCCAGAACCCCAGCGAGACGGCGGGCAGCAGCAGGCCGCTGGCACCGCAGCGGTGGTAGGGCATTTCGGAATAGCGGGCAGAGGATGCACAGTACATGACAAAAGCTCCTTTCCGGGTTTCAGATCTCATTGTCTCTATTGTAGCACGGTGCCGGGCCGGAATCCATGCAAATTTTCCGGTGCCGGGGGCCGCTCTTGTTGCCCGGCCGGATTTGGAGTATAATAGGCCCAACAAACAAGCGCTTCCAGCGCAGGAGGAAAGAAAAAATGAACAAACCGGTATTGGTGGTCATGGCTGCCGGCATGGGCAGCCGCTACGGCGGCATGAAGCAGATCGACCCGGTGGGCCCCCACGGGCAGGCCATCGTGGACTATTCCCTCTACGATGCCCGTCGTGCGGGGTTTGAGACGGTGATCTTCGTCATCAAGCACGAGATCGAGGAGGCCTTCCGGACGGCCATCGGCGACCGGGTGGCAAAAAAGATGAATGTGAAGTATGCCTTCCAGCAGCTGGACGAGCTGCCCGCCGGGGTCGCTGTCCCCGAAGGCCGGGTCAAGCCCTGGGGCACCTGCCACGCCGTTCTGGCGGCAAAGGACCTCATCGACGGCCCCTTTGCGGTCATCAATGCGGATGATTACTACGGCCCGGAGGCCTTCCGGGTGATCTACGACTACCTGTCCACCCATCAGGACGGCACGGTCTACGACTACTGCATGGTCAGCTACCTGCTGAAGAATACCGTCTCGGAAAACGGCACCGTCTCCCGCGGCGTCTGTGTGGCCAACCCGGACGGGACCCTGCACAGCGTCACCGAGCGCACCGGCATCGAGAAATACGAGGGCGGCATCCGCTGCGCGGCCCTCACCGGCGAGGGCACGGAGGACCTGCCCGTCGAAGCTCCGGTCAGCATGAACCTGTGGGGCTTCGGCAAGAGCTTTCTGGAGGAGGCCGACCGCCGCTTTGCCGGCTGGCTGGCCGAGAACCTGCCGAAAAATCCCCTCAAGTGCGAGTATTTCCTGCCCACCGTGGCCAGCCAGCTCATCAACGAGGGCAAGGCGGCCGTAAAGATCCTGCACAGCCCCGACAAGTGGTTCGGCGTGACCTACCGGGAGGATAAGCCCGCCGTGGTGGCCGCCATCGCCCAGAAGACCGCCGAGGGCCTGTACCCGGAAGATCTCTGGGCCTGACCCGGCTGAACAAACAGAAAAACAGCGGCGTTCCGATCGGAACACCGCTGTTTTTGCGTCTTACTGCTTGTGTTCGTATTTCAGATGTTCCCGCAGCTCTTCGAGGGAATGGTTCTTTTCGCCGTGGCGCAGCTTGGGGTAAGCCCGCAGCATACGGCCCTTGCCGAAATGCTTGGCGGAACGGGTCCGGGTGCGCAGCTCTTCGGACCGGGCCTGCAGCTCTTCGGCCAGTTGTTCCAGACGGAACAGCTCGGCGGTCTGCTCGGCTCTGCCCTGTGCGGCCAGCTTGACCGCATTGGCAGCCTCCTTGGCGTTGAGCTTGGCCTCCTGCGAGGCCTTCCGGGCGGCTTCCCTGGCTTCGTCCGCCTTGGCCCGCAGGACGGCGGCAGCCTCCTTGGGGGTCAGCTTGGAAGCGTTGTCCCGGGCTTCCGCCGCCGCCAGCTTGAGCTGCAGACGGCTTTCGTCCATCTTCTGGTCCACCGTCATGGCGTTGGTGCCCAGCAGCTCGGTCATGGCGTCGGAGACGGAGTGCAGGCTGTCGGCCACCTTTTCCAGAGTGTCCAGATCCCGTGCCAGGTCGGAGGCCGCAAAGGCGGTAACCACCACGTCGGCGGCATAGACCGCATACAGGATGCACATCAGGATGAAGCCCACCAGCGTGGGCACCATCTCCACCAACCCGGCAATGACGGGGTGGACGGCTTTCATGACCACCAGCGTGCCCACGCCCCACAGCAGGGAGAACTCCAGGCAGATATAACCGCCGATGTTGAAGGGAAAATCACTGTAATCCCACCAGCGGGTGTGGTAGATCTTGTACAGGACCCAGCCGCCCACCAGTTCCAGCGCACTGGGCAGGATCACACCGCCGATGTAGAGCAGCAGGAGATTGTCGGTCAGCGGGGTCAGGGTGAACAGCACGATGATCATGCCGAACCCGTAAATGGGGCAGACCGGGCCGTTGAGGAAACCGCGGTTCACCAGCTCGCCGGTGGAAACGGCGGCGTAGATGACTTCCAGACACCAGCCCAGGCAGGAGTAGATCAGGAAGCAGGCCAGGATCTGATACAGTGAGAAGCCGCAGACCGTGGTGTTGACAAAGAAGGACACTTTGATGCACCTCCCGGCTTATGCGTCGGCCCCGGCGGCAGCTTCGGCTTCCGCAGCGGCCTGCATCTTTTTCAGGACCTTGGGCTCGATCCAGGTCACGGTCTCGTCCCCGGGCAGCTTCCGGGCGATGAGGGCTTTGATCTTGATGCCCATCTCGGTGAACATCCCCTCGTGCTCGGTGCGGATGTTCCACTCCGGTTCGTTTTCGTGCAGATCGAAGGTCTTCCAGGTGATCTCGTAGCCGGAAGCGGGGAAGTACTCCAGACTGTCCCGGAACAGATCGTCGTCATCGGTCTTGAAGTAGATCTCGCCGCCGTCCTTGAGGAAATCCCGGTACTGGATCAGCTGGCGGGGGTAGGTGAGCCGGTGCTTGTTGGAGGAAGCGTTCTTGCTCCAGGGGTTGCAGAAGTTGATATAGATGCGGCTGACCTCGTCCTCGGCCGTGATGACGCCTTTGATCCGCTCGATGTCGGTACTCATGATCTTCACGTTGTCGATGGGGCGGCCGGCGGCCTGATAGGCGGCCTCGATCTTCCGCTTGGCAAGGATCAGCACCTTGTCGGTGATGTCGATGCCCAGATAGTTGTTCTCGGGGTGGGCGCAGGCCAGCTGGGAGATGAAGCCGCCCTTGCCGCAGCCCAGCTCCAGCACGAAGGGCTGCTCCGGCCGGGCGTACTGCTGGTGCCACTTGCCGCCCCAGATCAGGGGCTCGTGGACATGAAAGTCGGCGGCCATCAGCTCATCGTGAGCGTAGGGTTTGAAACGCATTCTCATAGTAGTAGAAACTCCTTGTAATATTGCTCTGGTTCGTTCAGATAACAGGCTGTGGTTTTGCCAAGGGCTCCCCTACTAGGGGAGCTGGCGAGCGAAGCGAGACGGAGAGGTTTATTCCCGATTTTTCAAAAATTCTTCCACCTGCTCCGGGCTGGCGGCGCAGCTGCCCTGACAGATGCCGGGCTTGCCGCCGCCCCGGCCGTTCAGGGCGGCATTCAGGGCCTTGGTCAGGGGGCGGACGTCGCCCTCCGCCCGGGCAAGGCAGTAGCCGGTGCCCTTTTCGTTGGGGGTCAGGGCGGCGCACAGGCCGGGGGTGGCCTCGGTCAGCCGGACCGCCAGCCGGTGCAGGCCGTCCGGGTCCAGCCCCGGTACGATGCGCACGGCATCCTCGCCGGGGGTCACCTGCGCCGCCAGCGCATCGAACAGCTGGCTGCACAGGCCGAAATGGGCAAATTTGAGGGCGGTGTACTCGTCATAGACCCGGTGGACGGCGTGGGCGGTCTCGCTGGCCTTGGCGCTCAGCAAAGCCCCGATGTCGGCCTGCCGCTGGCGCATAGCCTGTGCGGCTTCCAGTGCCCGCTGCCCGCAGACGATGCTCAGCCGGACCCCGCCCTTGTAGTTCTCGGCGGACAGGATCTTGATCTGCCCCACGGCCCCGGTGAAGGCGGTGTGGGTGCCGCAGCAGGCGCAGACGTCGGCCCCGGGGATGGTGACGATCCGCACCTGCCCCTCGATCTCCTTCTTGCTGCGGTAGGGCAGGGCGGCCAGCTCCTCCCGGGTGGGGTAGGTGATGATCACCGGCACGTTCTGCCAGACGATCCGGTTGGCAGCCAGCTCGGCGGCCCGCAGCCCCTCGGCAGAGATGGGCACACTGGTGTCCATCCGGACGGCATCGGCCCCGATGTGGAACCCCACGTTCTCGGCCCCGAACATGCTGTGCAGGATGCCGGAGAGGATGTGTTCGCCGGTGTGCTGCTGCATCTTGTCGAACCGCCAGTCCCAGTCGAGGGCCTGCCGGACTTCCGCCCCGGGCACGGCGGCTCCGGGCAGGGAAGCAACGCTGTGCCAGATGACGCCGCCCTGCTCGTGGACGTCGGTGACATCCAGCACCGTGCCGTCCGCAAGGGTCAGGGCGCCCCGGTCGGCGGGCTGGCCGCCGCCCTCGGGGTAGAACACCGTGCCGTCCAGCGCGATCCGTCCGCCGCCGGTCTTTGCGTCCGGCTCCGCGGCGATGATCCGGCCTGCGGCTTCCCGGCGGTAGGCGTCGGTCTCATAATATTTTTCGGTGTACTGCATGGTGCGGATCCCTCCTGAAATGGATTGAATACAAGTATACCACGTTTTTTGCCTGTGGAAAATAGTCTGCGGTTATGTTATGATAAGAAAGCAGACAAGTGACCTGAAAAAAGTTGAAAGCAAGGAAGGGTTTATCATGCGCGAAAGTGGTATTCTGATGCCGGTGTCCAGCCTGCCCGGCCCCTACGGGATCGGCTGTTTTGGCAAAGAGGCAGAAAAGTTTGTGGATTTCCTCGCAGCGGCAGGCCAGAAGATCTGGCAGATCCTGCCCCTGAGTCCCACGGGCTACGGCGACAGCCCGTATCAGAGCTGCTCGGCCTTTGCGGGCAACCCGTATTTCATCGACCCGGACGCCCTGGAGGCAGACGGCCTGCTGACCGCCGCCCAGCTCAAGGCCGAGGACTGGGGCTCTGACCCGCTGAATGTGGATTACGGCACCCTGTACACCAGCCGCTACCGCATCCTGCGCGCGGCCTACGCGGCATGGCAGAAAAAGTATGCCGGTGTCCACGGCTGCGCCCATTATTATCCGGATGATTATTATGCCTTCACGCTGGAAAATGAGGACTGGCTGGAGGATTACGCCCTGTACATGGCTCTCAAGACCGCCAACGGCATGAAGAGCTGGACCGAGTGGCCCCGGGAGTACCGCCTGCGGGAGAAAGCGGCGCTGGACGCTTTCCGGGCCGAAAACGAAGAGGAGATCGGCTTCTGGAAGTTTCTGCAGTACGAGTTCGGCATCCAGTGGAAGAAGCTGAAGGCCTACGCCAACGCAAAGGATGTGCAGATCCTGGGCGATATCCCCATCTATGTCTCGGCCGACTCGGTGGATGCCTGGGTGGGCGGCCGGCTGTTCGAGCTGAATCCGGACGGCGGCTTTGCCCGGGTGGCGGGCTGCCCGCCGGATTACTTCTCTGCCGACGGTCAGCTGTGGGGCAACCCGCTGTACAACTGGCCGTACCACCAGCAGACGGGCTACGCCTGGTGGGTGAAACGGGTGCGCCATGCCCTGGGCATCTACGACCTGCTCCGCATTGACCACTTCCGGGGCTTTGATACCTACTGGGCCATCCCGGCGGACAGCGCCACGGCCAAGACCGGCAAGTGGGAGAACGGTCCCGGCATGGAGCTGTTCCGGGCACTGGAAGCCGCGCTGGGCAAGCTGCCCATCATCGCCGAGGATCTGGGTGAGCTGTTCCCCAGCGTCCGGCAGCTGCTGGCCGACAGCACCTTCCCGGGCATGAAGGTGCTGCAGTTCGCCTTCAGCGGCGGCGACAACGAATATCTGCCCCACAACCACGTCAAAAACAGCGTGGTCTACCCGGGCACCCACGACAATACGACCCTGACCGACTGGTGGGAGAACGGTGCCTCCGCCAAGGAGAAGGCCGCCGCTGCGGCCTATCTGCACCTGACGCCCTGCAAGCCCACCGCCAAAGAGGTGGCTGCCGTTAAGACGGACGCGGCCCGCACCGCCCTGCTGCGGGCGGCCCTGGGCTCGGTGGCCGACCGTACCATCATCCCCATGGCTGACTGGCTGGGTCTGGGTAAGGAAGCCCACCTGAACAGCCCCGGCAAGCTGGGCGGCAACTGGACCTGGCGCGCCGCCGCAGGCTTCGGCACGGCGGCTCTGGCCAAAAAGATCCGGGAGGAATGCGAAGTATCCTGCCGTGCATAAGCGGCCCGGAAAAAGAGAATCGCTTTAGCAATCTGACGAAAATGTAAGAAAAAGCGGCAAAATTTGTGCATTTTACTGGTAACCCCTGCCAAGTGGTGGTATAATCTTGGAAATGGGGACCGCAATTTCGGCGGTCCTTCGGCAAGGCTGTGCCGCGAGGGAGAAACCGGCACCTGATGATGGGGAAATACGCATGAAAAAAGAATGGACCGAACAGGATCTGTGCGCTTTCGCAGAAAACGCACAGGCTGCTTTCGAGGACGTGACGCTGTGCGAGGCGGACGAAGAGACGGCCCGCGCATGGCAGGATGACGGCCTGCAGGTGGACTATGTACTCCGGAACGGGCAGGTGGACTGTGTACTCCGCCGTCTGGTTCAGGCCGACGGCCGGCTCTGGCAGCTGCAGATGACGGCTCCGCTGGCGGGCAGCGACCTGCCGGAGGACCGGATGACCCCCCGGGAGCGGGAACTCTGCCGGGACGACATGAACCACGATTTCCTGAGCGGCGTGTTCAACCGCCGCTACTTCGAGACGGAGTTCTGCACCCGGCTGGACGACTGGACCGACGCCCACCGCTGCGCCTCGCTGGCGCTGGTGGAGCTGGACGATGCCGCCGCGCTGCAGGCAAAGCAGGGCGATGCCGTCATGAACCAGCTGGTCTGCTTTGTGGCCAACCAGTGGAAAAAGCACTATGACCGCCCGGCAGAACGGGTGGTCTGCCGCCTGACCGATACCCTGTTTGCCATCGGCTGCGCCGACCGCACCTGTGCCGAGCTGGCCGAGGAGCTGCGGGGCATCTACGCGGAGATGCCCCGGGAGTGCGTGGCCTCGGTGGGGCTGATGCGCCGGGTCCCCTTTACCCAGTCCATCGGCTGCGCCTGCACCGGCGAGGTGCGGGGCAAGAACTGGGATGCCCTGTATCAGCTGTGCGAGCAGCGCCTGAAGGCCGCACAGGCTGCCGGCGGAGACCGGATCTGCGCAGAATAATAACAGAAAACGTATAAAATCCCCCTTTTCGGTGCAGACTGTCACCGGAAAGGGGGATTTTTTGGATGGAAAACCAGAACACCGACAACCTGAACCTGCTGGAAGCCGTGGTGCAGAACACCGAGATGGGAAAGAACACCCTGGAGCAGATCGTCCCCATGACGGAGGATGCCGCCTTCCGGGCCGAGCTGCTGCGCCAGCGGAACCTCTACCGGGAGCTGAACCAGGAGGCGCACACGGCCATCGAGGCCTGCGGCGGCACGGCACAGGGGCAGAGCGCCATGGCAAAGTTCAACACGAAGATGGGGATCAGCATGAAGACCCTGACCGACAAATCGACCCGGAATCTGGCGGAGATGCTCTCCGAGGGCAGCAGTCAGGGAGTCATGGACTGCATCAAGAGCCAGAAGGATTACCCCGGTGCCGCCCCGGGCGCAAAGCGGCTGATGCAGAGACTGCAGGATCTCGAAGAGGACAACCGGCTGAAGCTGGAACGGTTCCTGTAAAATCCCGTAAAAAGAGAAAAAGCCGGGCGGCTGCCCGGCTTTTTCTGACGGATCTTACAGGGACTCCACCATGGCGGCCACGATCTTTGTGGCGGTGGCGACATACTCAGCGATGCTGAACTTCTTCACCACCAGCACCTCGTGGCCGTCCTCGTCGGCGTTGTCGCTCATGGCCCGCAGGATGACGCAGGGCACACCGTTCTTGGCGGCGATCTGGCT
>CAKSZU010000057.1 GCA_934526125.1 uncultured Faecalibacterium sp.
TTGACGTTCTTGGCGTTGACGCCGCCGGTGCACATCCAGCGTGCGCCCTTCAGGGCAGCGCCGATGTTCTTCAGCATGCCCACGCCGCCGTTTGCCTCAGCGGGGAAGAACTTCAGAGCCTCGCAGCCCAGGTTCATGGCCTGCTGCATCTCGCCTGCGGAGCAGGTGCCGGGCATCATGATGCCGCCCTTGTCGATGACGTGCTTGCAGACCTCGGGATCAAAGCCGGGGGCAACGATGAAGGAAGCACCGGCAGCCATAGCGCGGTCAGCCTGCTCGCAGGTCAGCACAGTGCCTGCGCCCAGCAGCATCTCGGGCATCTCCTCGTGGATCTTGCGGATGCACTCCTCAGCACATGCGGTGCGGAAGGTGACCTCAGCTGCAGGCAGACCGCCCTCAGCCAGAGCCTTGCACAGGGGCAGGGCTTCGTCCACGCTGTTGAATGCGATAACAGGGATAATGCCGATCTGATAGACCTTTTCGACGATGGGATTCATAACGCATTTCTCCTTTTTATTTGACAATCAGGGCCGGGGGCACACACCCGCGCGGGCGCACACCCACGGCCATACGTTCGTATTATTAGTATAAACGACAAAACGACATTTGGTAATGCTCAACAAGCACAATGTTTTGCATAAGAGCTTGTATACATTGCACAAAAATGCCGAAGGGTCACAGGCCGAGCCGTTCAAACACCTCGGCCACGCCGTCGTGGTCGCAGTCGGCGGCGGAGACCAGGTCGGCCATCGCCCGGATGGCGGGCATTCCGTTGGCCATGACGGCAGCCGTGCCGGCCTTCTCCAGCATGGCCCGGTCGTTCTCGCTGTCGCCCACAGCCAGGGTGGCCTCCCGGGGGATGCCCAGACGGTCGGCCAGGGCCAGCAGGGCAGTGCCCTTGTCCACTCCGCAGGCAGTCACCTCAATGTTGTCGGGGGAACCCTGCACTACTTCGGCCCCGGGCAGGGCGCGGAAACGGGGGAGAGCCGCCTGCGCCTCCTCCGGGGTGTCGAAGAACATACAGAATTTTTCGATCTCATGGGCATGGCGGCTCGTCCATTCGCCCAGATCCCGCACCACGGTGAACCGGCCGTCGTTGGGCTGGCGGGCCTCGGTGGAGCCGCGGCGGGCGTTCCGGCGGGCAAAGCGCTCCATGCCGACGGGGTCCCGGTAGGTGCGGCCGTCGCAGAAGGCGCTCATGGCTCCTGGGTACTCCATGTACAGGGCGAAGGCCTCCCGGGCCAGCTCCACCGGCAGGACATGGGAGATCAGGGGGACCGGTTCAGTGGTGTGGTGTTCCGCCGCGTTGCAGTAGCGGCTGTACACCGCGCTCATGGGGTCTGCGCCCAGATCCCAGACGGCGGCACCGTTGGAGGTGATAGCATAGCGGACGCCGCTGAGCCGGGCCACCACAGGGGGCAGGTTGGAGAGCGGACGGCCGGTGGCGGGCAGGACGATGACCCCATGGGCCACGGCCTGCGCAATGGCCTGGCGGGTGCGGGGGGTGACTTCGCTGTGATGGGATAGCAGGGTGCCGTCCAGATCCAGCGCCACCAGACGGATGGGAACAGAAGATAACATGAAAACTCCTTTGATGCTTTATCATTCAGTGCAGATCTCAGATCAGAGAATCCGTGCGGACACGGCAGGAAAGGCCGGTCTATTTTATTGTATCCTATAAATTGGGTTTGCGCAAGCGCGGGATCTATGGTAAAATAGGCGCTGTGCAAGTATTTTTTGGTAGGAGTAAACACATGAATACAACATCCCTGCGCAACCGCCTGAAACCGCATCTGTGGTATCAGGCCTACTGGGTGATCTACCTGATCTGGTTCTTCTGGCTGGATCTCACGGTGAAGGACCCGAAATACATCATCCATGCCCCGCTGGACGACCTCATCCCCTTCAACGAGTGGTTCGTTTTCCCCTATTGCAGCTGGTTCGTGCTGCTGGCAGTGGTGACAGCCCTGCTGTGGTGGTACGACACGGCCAGCTACGATAAACTCTGCCTGATGATGTTCTCCGGCATGACCTTCTGTCTCATTATTTATATAGTGCTGCCCAATGGGCTGGACATCCGCCCGGCGGCAGAGACTCTGGACCGGGACAACATCGCCCTGACCCTGATGAAACTGCTCTGGAGCGCCGACGCTTCGGTGAACGTCTGCCCCTCCATCCACTGCCAGAGCTCGGCCTGCATGGCTATCGCGTTCTCGGGCAGCACCCTGACGAAGGACAGGCCCTGGCTGAAAGTGCTGGCCTGGGTCTGGGCCGGGCTGATCTGTGCCTCCACCGTGTTCACCAAACAGCACTCGGTCGTGGATGTGGCCTGCGGGCTGGCCCTGGCCGCCGTGTGGGGCGTCGCACTCTACGGCCCCTGGAAAAAGCGACAGGTTGGACAAGAAAACTCCCGCGATTTGGGCAGTTTTTCCAATTGACGCCGGACCGCGGTGTGGGGTAAAATGAATTTGGTCTGGTATTGATATATCAGTAACACAAACGCGCGATGCAGCGCAGAAGGAGCGAGAGTCCTATGGCAGTACGGAGCGCCCGGGAAGCGGCCTATGAGACCATCCGCAGCCGGATCATCACCATGGAACTGAAACCCGGTGATGAACTGAACGACCATGAACTGGCCCAGGAGCTGGGCATCAGCCGGACTCCCATGCGGGAAGCGCTGATCATGCTCAACATCGCCCACATGGTCACCATCAAGCCCCAGAGCGGTACCTATGTGGCGCCCATCGACCTGAAGCTGATGGAGATGGAGCAGTTCGCCCGCTTCACGCTGGAAAAAGAGATCCTGAACCACATCCGCGGCCGCCTGACCGGGGAGCAGGAGGCCATGTACCGCCTGCTCATCGAGCAGTACCGGGTGCTGGAGGAGAGCGCGGATGCCGACCAGCGGGAAAACCGGATGCTGGAGCTGGACAATGCCTTCCACCGCCGCGCCTTTGAGCTGTGCGGGATGGAGGAACACTTCGACCACATGCTCTCGACCTTCCAGCACATCGAGCGGCTGCGAAAGTTCAGCCTGCAGACCGATGAGAACAAGTCGGTCTGCGAAGCCCACACCCGCATCCTGGAGGCAGTACTCCACGGGACCGAGGCGGATGTGAGCCGGGCGCTCAGCGACCATCTGCACCGGTACAAGATCAGTGTGGAGCAGGCCCGCGCCGCCCATCCGGACTATTTTATCGGCAGCGGCGAAACATGGTAAAGATTGGATTCGTCGATTTGCCCAAAACCTGTATTTCACGGCTGCACGGGGGTAAAATCCCATGTGCGGCCGTCTTTTTGTGTAAAGTATACAAGAATGAACATCAAAACTTGGCAAAACGTCAATTGCCAATTGTCAACTGATATATTAGAATATAAGCAGGAATGTGCGCCGGGCATCCGCCCGGGGCGCAAAAGAAGCAAAGAAGCAAAGCAAAACACAAGGAGGAACCCACTATGCCTATGAAAATGGGTTGGCGCTGGTACGGTGAGGGCAATGATCCCATCACCCTCAACGACATCAAGCAGATTCCCGGTGTGACCAGCATCGTCTGGGCACTGCACAACAAGATGCCCGGCGAGATCTGGGAGGTCGACGAGATCCAGGAAGTCGCAGACCAGATCCACGCCTACGGCTTCGACATGGACGTTGTCGAGTCCGTCAATGTCCACGACGACATCAAGATCGGCCTGCCTACCCGCGACAAGTACATCGAGAACTACAAGCAGTGCATCCGCAATCTGTCCAAGTTCGGTGTCAAGGTCATCTGCTACAACTTCATGCCCATCTTTGACTGGACCCGTACCGACCTGTTCCACCCCGTCGGCGATGGCTCCACCGCACTGTTCTACCAGAAGGACATGATCCAGGACGATTACAAGGCCATGGCCGACTACATCCTGGGCTTCACCGAGAAGTACAACATGACCTTCCCCGGCTGGGAGCCGGAGCGTATGGCCAAGCTGGACGAGCTGTTCAAGGCATATGCCCCTGTCACCAAGGAGAAGCTGTGGGAGAACCTGAAGTACTTCCTGGAAGCGCTGATGCCCACCTGCCGCGAGTGCGACATCAAGATGGCTATCCACATGGACGATCCCCCTTGGGATATCTTCGGCCTGCCCCGCCTGCTGGTGGATGCTGAGAGCATCGACCGCTTCCTGAGCATGGTGGATGATCCGTACAACTGCCTGACCCTGTGCTCCGGCAGCCTGAACGCAAACCCCAACAACAATGTTGCCGAGATCGTCCGCAAGCACTGCGACCGCATCGCATTTGCTCACATCCGCAACATCCATCACTTCCCCAACGGCGACTTCTCCGAGGCTGCTCACCGCGACTGCTGCGGCGAGACCGGTATCATCGAGATCCTGCGCGCCTACCATGACGGCGGCTACGAAGGCTACATCCGTCCCGACCACGGCCGTCAGCTGTGGGAGGAAGGCCCCGGCAACTGCCGTCCCGGCTACGGCAAGTATGACCGTGCCCTGGGCATCCAGTACATGCTGGGCGTCTGGGATCTGCTGGACCGTCTGGATGAAGAGAAAAAGAAAGGCTGAGGTTCATTATTATGAAGCTGTCTGATATCAAGAACGGCAATCTGTCCGCCGAGTGGGCAGAGAAGGGCTACGAGCTGCCCAAGTTTGACGTGGAGGCTGTCAAGGCCAAGACCCACGCCGAGCCCACCTGGGTCCACTTCGGCGCAGGCAACATCTTCCGTGCCTTCCCCGCAGCCATCCTGAACGAGGCCCTGAACAGCGGCAAGTATGACCGCGGCGTCATCGTGGCCGAGAGCTTTGACTATGAGATCATCGACAAGGCTTACCAGCCCTACGACAACCTGAGCCTGCTGGTCTGCCTGAAGTCCACCGGTGACATCGAGAAGAAGGTCATCGCTTCCGTCACCGAGAGCCTGAAGGCCGATTACTCCTTCGGTGCCGACTGGGCACGTCTGGTCGAGATCTTCCAGGCACCCAGCCTGCAGATGATCTCCTTCACCATCACCGAGAAGGGCTACGGCGTTGCTCCCGCGGATCTGGAGCGCGGCCTGACCCCCGTGCTGGCCATGGGCAAGGTCACCGCTCTGCTGTACGAGCGTTTCAAGGCCGGCGCTCTGCCCCTGACCGTCCAGAGCATGGACAACTGCTCTCACAACGGCGACAAGGTCAAGGCTGCTGTCTTTGCCTACGCCACCAAGTGGGTCGAGCAGGGCCTGGTCCCCGCTGAGTTCCTGGCTTATGTGCAGGATGAGACCAAGATCACCTTCCCCTGGAGCATGATCGACAAGATCACCCCGCGCCCCGATGCCAAGGTCCAGAAGATGCTGGCCGACGACGGCTTTGAGGACAATTACACCATCGTGACCGAGAAGCACACCTTCACGGCTCCCTTCGTCAACGCTGAGGAGACCCAGTACCTGTGCATCGAGGATCACTACACCAACGGCCGTCCTCCGCTGGAGCTGGGCGGTGTGCTGTACTGCGACCGCGAGACCGTTGATAAGATCGAGAAGATGAAGGTGTGCACCTGCCTGAACCCGCTGCACACCGCAATGTCCATCTACGGCTGCATGCTGGACTACACCCTGATCAGCGCCGAGATGGCCGATGAGGACCTGCGCGCCTTCATCCAGAAGATCGGCTATATCGAGGCAATGCCCGTGGTCGTGGATCCCGGTGTCCTGAACCCCTACGAGTTCATCGGTGCCGTCATCAACCGCCGCCTGCCCAACCCCTTCATGCCCGATGCTCCCCAGCGTATCGCTACCGATACCTCCCAGAAGCTGGCCATCCGCTTCGGCGAGACCATCAAGGCCTATGAGGCCCGCGGTCTGGACAAGAGCAACCTGATCCTGATCCCCCTGGTGCTGGCTGGCTACGCCCGCTACCTGAAGGGCATCGATGACAACGGCAAGGCCTTCGAGATCTCTCCCGATCCGATGCTGGCTGAGCTGCAGGCCATCGTGGCTCCGCTGGAGGTCAAGGAAGGCGAGCAGGACTTCAGCTGCCTGAAGAACCTGTACAGCCGCGCCGACATCTTCGGCGTGAACCTGTACGAGGTCGGCCTGGGCGAGAAGATCGAGGGCATGGTCAAGGAACTGTACGCCGGCAACGGTGCCGTCCGCAAGACCCTGCACAAGTATGTTGTTGCCCGCTGAGCGGTCTGATTTCCTGAATTAAGCGATTCCCGTTCCCACGTTGCGTTTTGCTTTGCCGCAGCGTGGGATTTTTTGCGCCCGGGGCTTTACAGCGGGCCGCGATTCTGCGATAATGAAAAAAATACAGAGCGGAGGAATTTCCAGATGAAGGTCATGGTTATTGATGTGGGCGGCACCGGGATCAAGTACTCGGTGATGGACGAAGCCCTGAACCGCACGGGGACCGGCAGTGTCCCGACCCCCAGCGACAATCAGGAGCGTTTCCTGAACACCCTGCGGGACATCTACCTGCCCCACAAGGATGAGGTGGACGGCATTGCCCTGAGCCTGCCCGGCTTCATTGACGCCGAAGCGGGCGTTGTCCGGGGCGGCGGCGCGCCCTCGATCGCCTACAATGTGGGAACGCCGGTGGGCCCCCGTCTGGCCGAAAAATGCGGCTGCCGGGTCTGGATCGAGAACGACGGTAAGGCGGCCGCCATTGCAGAGCTGGAGCTGGGTGCCCTGAAGGGCTGCAGCAATGCGGCGGTGTTCATCATCGGCACCGGCGTGGGCGGCGGCCTGATCATCGACGGCAAGCTGGTGCGCGGCCGGGACTGCACGGCGGGGGAGTACAGCTTCCTGAATACCAGCGCCAAAGACTGGAAGGACCCGTCCCAGACCATGGCCTGCCAGTGCAGCACCAGCGCCCTGCTGGACGGCTACCGCGCCCGCAAAGGCCTGCCTGCAGATGCCCCGATGGATGGGCGGATCTTCTTTGATGCCGTCCATGCCGGGGAGCCGGAAGCCAACGAGACGCTGCGGAACTTCTGCAAGTATGTGGCAGTGCAGATCTACAACCTGACCGTTCTGCTGGATCTGGAAAAGGTAGCCATCGGCGGCGGCATCAGCAACCAGCCCATCCTGATTCAGACCCTCAACGAGGTCTACGAGGAGCAGATCCTCAAGGGCCACCCCTTCGGCGAGGCAGCGGCCCGCACCCTGCCCTGCCCCGAGATCGTGCCCTGCAGCTTCCGCAACGACGCCAACCAGATCGGCGCCTTTGCCAGCTACCGGAAAGCATTCTGGGAAAAGTGATGGGCAGGCATCCTGAGCGAAAAACGAGCGCAGCACGGATCTGTGGAAAGGTCTGTGCTGCGCTTGCTTTTTGGGCGGGGGCATGGTATCATGAACACTGCGCGCTGCGGCGCGGGAAACCATCCGAACAAAGGAGTACCTTTTTATGAGATCCATGAAGAAAATTCTTTCCGTTGTGATCAGTACAGCTCTGGCCGCCGGACTGCTGGCAGGCTGCGGGGCAGCTTCCAGCACTGCTTCTTCGCAGGCTGCCTCTTCGGCTGCCGTGTCCTCTGCGGCTGCTTCCAGCGAGGCTGCCGGTTCCGAGGCTGCTTCCTCGCAGGCGGAAGAGGGCAAGGTCAAGGCCGAATTCACGGTGACCAATGCCGAGGGCGAGAGCCAGACCTTCACGCTGGAAGTGACCGACGGCGAAAAGCTGGGCGATGCGCTGGTGGAAGCCGGTCTGATCAGCCAGGAAGAGGCCGATGCGGGCTTCGTCACCACGGTCAACGGCGAGACTGCCGACTGGGACAAGGATAAGGCATGGTGGTGCCTGAACGACGCTTCCGGCGAGATGACCAGCGTGGGCGTGGCAGACATCGAACTCCACGACGGCGACAGCTATGCCTTTGTTTACACGAAGTAAGGAGCCGGTCCATTACCGGGTGCTGCGGCTGGTACTCAGCGGGCTGATGGGGGCGCTGCTGGTGGTCAGCAAACAGGCCATGAGCGGCCTGCCCAATCTGGAGCCGGTCACCCTGCTGATCATCCTGTTCGCGCTGGAGCTGCCCCGGGAGACGCCGGGGGCCATCACGGTGTTTCTGCTGCTGCAGGGGATGCTGTACGGCTTCGGGCTCTGGTGGACCATGTACCTCTATGTCTGGTACCTGCTGGCCCTGCTGGCATGGCTGCTGCGCCGGATGGACAACGCCTTCGGCTGGGCCGTGTTCAGCGGCCTTTACGGGCTGTGTTTCGGCGGACTGTGCGCGGCGGTGTATCTGGTGGCAAAGACCCCGGCCTTTGCCCTGAGCTGGTGGATCAGCGGCCTGTCCTACGACGCCATGCACGGCGCGGGCAATTTTGTGCTGATGCTGCTGCTCTACCGCCCCCTGCGCAAGGCCCTGCAGACGGCAAAACGGCAGATCCGTCTGTGATCGATTCTGTGAACGGTAAAAACGGGAAAGGGAGCGTGCCCCGGCGGGGGGACGCTCCCTTTTGATCATCCGAAAATTTTGCTCAGAAGCCAGAGCAGGGCGGCGGGCATCCCGGCCTGTTTCAGCAGCCAGAGAAGGATCTGGGTCATGTGGACGGCGTCTCCTTTCCGTTGGTCTGTGAGCCCGGACGGGCTCCGGTATGAATACGGCCCGGGCCCGGCCAGGATTGCTGGAAATGATTCCCACAGACAAAAGGGGGCAGGCCCCGGTCATCAGCCGGAGCCTGCCCCCTTTTTCCGGAAACAGGAAAGAAAGTGATGGAAAATGTCAGGTTCAGCGCTTTACATTGAAAGCGGCCATGCCGGGATAGACGGCGCTGGCACCCAGATCCTCCTCGATGCGGAGCAGCTGGTTGTACTTTGCCACGCGCTCGCTGCGGCTGGGGGCACCGGTCTTGATCTGGCAGGTGTTCAGGGCCACGGCCAGATCTGCAATGGTGGTGTCCTCGGTCTCGCCGGAGCGGTGGGAGCTGATGGCGGTGTAGCCCGCCTTGTGGGCCATCTTGATGGCTTCCAGCGTCTCAGACACGGAGCCGATCTGGTTCAGCTTGATGAGGATGGCGTTGCCGGCACCCAGCTGGATGCCCTTGGACAGACGCTCGGTGTTGGTGACGAACAGGTCGTCGCCAACCAGCTGGACCTTGCCGCCCAGCTCGCGGGTCATCTCCTGCCAGCCTTCCCAGTCCTCTTCGTCCAGACCGTCCTCGATGGAGATGATGGGGTACTTCTCTACCAGGCTCTTCCAGTGGGCGATCAGCTCGCTGGAGGTGTATTCGGTGCCGGCCTTGGGCAGCTTGTAGTAGCCCTTGCCCTTGGGGCTCTTCCACTCGGAAGAAGCGGCATCCATGGCCAGCATGAAGTCCTTGCCGGGCACATAACCGGCCTTCTCGATGGCGGCCAGAATGGTCTCGATGGTCTCCTCATCGCTGGACAGGTTGGGGGCGAAGCCGCCCTCATCGCCCACGGAGGTGGCCAGACCCTTTGCCTTCAGGATGGAGGCCAGGGCGTGGAACACCTCAGAACACCAGCGCAGAGCCTCCTTGAAGGAGGGAGCGCCCACGGGCATGATCATGAACTCCTGGGTATCCACGGTGTTGGTGGCGTGTGCGCCGCCGTTGAGGATGTTCATCATGGGCACGGGCAGGCGGTTGCCGTTCACGCCGCCCAGGAAGCGGTACAGGGGCATGTCCAGCGAAGCGGCAGCGGCGCGGCAGGCAGCGATGGACACGGCCAGAATGGCGTTTGCGCCCAGATTGGACTTGTCCTTGGTGCCGTCGGCCTTGATCATGGCAGCGTCGATGGCGTAGATGTCGGAAGCATCCATGCCCACAACGGTGTCGGCGATGACGGTGTTGATGTTCTCCACAGCCTTGGTCACGCCCTTGCCCAGGTAACGGCCCTTGTCGCCGTCCCGCAGCTCCAGAGCCTCAAACTCGCCGGTGGATGCGCCGGAAGGGGCGCAGCCGCGGGCCACAGTGCCGTCGGCCAGGGTGATCTCAGCTTCTACGGTGGGGTTGCCGCGGGAGTCCAGGATCTCACGGCCGATAACGGATTCAATTTCCAGATAGTTCATAAACAAAACCTCCCGATCTTCGATGAGATGTAGATAGTCAATACTAACTAACTGCTCTTATCCTATCACGTCCCGTGCCCCGGTGCAAGAGGAAAACGCGATGTTTGCGGCTGTAAACATTGACAGGATGCCCGGCAGCGGGAAACGCTATTCGCCCCGGAATCATAATTTTGTACCCTTTTTTCACAAATCCGTCCTTTTCGGCCGGGGGCATCCGGCTGGCCTGGCCGGTGGGCTGGACCGTGGGCAGCAGCCTGTCCGTGGTGCTTTATCGGACTTCCATCGGGCGCAGGGAAGAAGAAAAAACGGATCTGTAACCTTTTTGACATCCATGAAAGTCCTTCATTTCAGGATGAAACAAGGTGAACGGGATGAAAAAACCACCAAAAAGCCAAAGCAATTTTTGGTTGTTTTCACATGAAATGACGGAAAATGCCCGGAAAAGTATGGACGGTTTGTGAATTGCGAAACCCGCCCGAGACGACTATAATTAAACCATCGAAGCAGGGCCGCTTTGAGGGAAGGGCCCTGCTTCGCGCACATTTTACACGGAAAAACTTCCAACAGGAGGATACTTCATTATGAAAAAGATGATCGCTCGTCGTAACTTTCTGGCTGCTGCCGGTGTTGTGGCTGCTGCCGGTGTCCTGACCGCCTGCGGCGGCTCTTCTTCCACCGGCACGGCTGCTTCTTCCACCGCAGGTTCTGCTGCAGCTTCCGGCGACACCATCAAGGTCGGTGTCCTGGGACCCCTGACCGGCAACGTCTCCGTTTACGGCCAGGCCGTTGTCAACGGTGCTGTCCTGTACCTGAAGCAGGTCAACGAGAAGGGCGGCATCAACGGCAAGCAGATCGAGATCATCACCGAGGATGAGCAGGGCGATGCCACTCAGGCTGTCACCTGCTTCACCAAGATGGTGGATGAGGGCATCACTGCTCTGGTGGGCGATGTGACCACTGCTCCCACCCTGGCTGTGGCTGCCGAGAGCGCAGACTACAACATGCCCATGGTCACCGCTTCCGCTACCGCTGAGGCTGTCACCTACGATGCCGAGACCGACACCGTCAACGAGAACGTCTTCCGCACCACCTTCACCGACCCGTTCCAGGGCGTGAAGATGGCCGACTACGCATACCAGAAGCTGGGCTACACCAAGGCAGCCGTCATCTTCAAGAAGGGCGCTGACTACAACGAGGGCCTGGCTGAGAACTTCGTCAACGAGTTCGAGTCTCTGGGCGGCATCATTGTCGATCAGGAGAGCTACTCCGAGGGCGATGTGGACTTCAAGACCCAGCTGACCAGCATCCTGGGCAAGGCCCCCGAGACTGTGTTCTGCCCCAACTACTACGAGGAAGTGGGCCAGATCCTGTCCCAGGCTGAGAGCGTCGGTCTGACCGTTCCGTTCCTGGGCGGCGACGGCTGGGACGGCCTGGAGGGCTACGCTTCTGCCGAGCAGCTGAAGGACAGCTACTTCTGCGCAAACTACGCAAAGGGCGCTTCCCCCGAGTTCGAGGAGGCCTACAAGGCTGAGTACGGCGAGGAGTACCCCAACGGCTTCGCTCCTCTGGGCTACGATGCCGCTACCACCGTGGTCTACGGTCTGCAGGCTGCTGAGGATGCTGGTCTGGAGGCTGGCACCGACGAGTACAAGCAGGCTGTCATCGATGCCATCGCCTCCGGCACCATCGATGGCCTGACCGGCACCTTCACCTTCGACGAGCATCACGACCCCGTCAAGAGTACTGCCATCCTGACCTATGTGGACGGCAAGCCCGAACTGAAGGAAATGTTCTGATCCTGCCCTTTGGCCGCACACCGGTGGCGGCATGAGGAACGGACCTGAGACAAAACAGAACCATTGCGGAGACCGCCGGAACAGGTTGTCTCCGCTTTTTTGGTAAAAAAGTGTGACCGTAAAAGGCGTGAAAAACGCCGGAAAGAAAGGAAGTATCCGTCCATGACAGTGTTCTTTAGCCAGCTGATCAACGGTTTGTCCCTTGGCAGCATCTATGCACTGATCGCACTGGGTTACAGCATGGTGTACGGCATCATCCTGCTGCTGAACTTCGCCCATGGCGATGTCATCATGGTTGGTGCGTACATGTCCTGGTTCGTCATGAACCAGCTGGGCCTCGGCCCGGTGACCGCTGTGTGTGCCACCATCCTCACCTGTACGCTGCTGGGTGTCGTGATCGAAAAGATCGCCTACACCCCCCTGCGCAGTGCCCCCCGTATCTCGCTGCTGATCACGGCCATCGGCGTGTCCTTCTTCCTGGAGTATACCGCCGAGCTGGTCATGGGCTCGGGTGCAAAGGTCATTCCCTCCTACTTTGACGCCAAGACCTTCTACGTCGGCAAGGTGCCTGTGGGCCTGACCTCCATCATCACGCTGGTGGTCACGGTGCTGTCCATGCTGGTGCTGACCTTCCTGGTGCAGCGCACCAAGCTGGGCAAGGCCATGCGCGCCGTGTCTGAGGATATGGACGCCGCCCGCCTGATGGGCATCAACGTCAACAGCACCATCTCCTTCACCTTTGCCGTGGGCTCTGCTCTGGCCGGCATCGGCTCGGTGCTGTACTGCTGCTCGTACCCCCAGGCGACCCCCACCATGGGCTCCATGCTGGGCCTGAAAGCCTTCGTTGCCGCCGTTCTGGGCGGCATCGGCTCCATCCCCGGCGCCATGATCGGCGGCATCGCCATCGGCCTGTGCGAGTGCTTCGTTTCCGCCATCGGCCTTTCTGCCTGGAAGGACGCCGTCACATTTGCGATCCTGATCATCGTGCTGCTGGTCAAGCCCACCGGCTTCCTCGGCCGTCAGGTGCAGGAAAAGGTGTAAGGAGGGCGTGAAGATGAACAAGAATCGTAAAACGCTGAAAATGCCCGTGCGCTATCTGATGAATACCGTTCTGGTGGCGGTGCTGTTCGTGGTGCTTTCCTATGTGACCGGAAATGTGCTGTCCACCTACCAGAACAAGGTCCTGCTGACCGTGGGCATCAACATCATCCTGGCCGTTTCCCTGAACGTTGCCACCGGTTATCTGGGCCAGCTGCCGCTGGGCCACGCCGGTTTCATGGCTGTGGGTGCCTACACCTGCGCCCTGTTCACCAAGTACAGTCCCCTGCCCGGCGGCATCTCCTTTGCTATCGGTCTGGTGCTGGCCTGCATCGTGGCGGGCCTCTTCGGCATCCTCATCGGCATCCCGGCCCTGCGCCTGACCGGTGACTATCTGGCCATCCTGACCCTGGGCTTCGGCGAGATCATCCGCATCACCCTGAACAACATCGATGATGTGCTGGGCTTCAAGCTGTTCTACGGCTCCAAGGGCCTGAAGAACATCCCCAAGTATTCCAATTTCGCCAATGTGTTCCTCTGCGTGGTCATCACCTGTTTCCTGATCCATGCCATGATGAAGAGCCGCCACGGCCGCGCTGTCCTGGCCATCCGCGACAACGAGATCGCCGCCGAGAGCTGCGGCATCCAGACCACCTACTACAAGGTCATGGCCTTTGCTTTCTCGGCTGCCTTTGCCGGTATGGCCGGCGGTCTGTACGCCTGTTATATCGGTGTGCTGAACCCCTCCACCTTCGGCTTCATGAAGTCCATCGAGATCCTGGTCATGGTGGTCCTGGGCGGCATGGGCTCCATGCTGGGCTCCATCCTCAGCGCTACGGTGCTGACCATCCTGCCCGAGGCGACCCGCAGCTTCGACAGCTACCGCATGGTCATCTACTCGCTGGTGCTGATCCTGATGATGATCTTCCGTCCGGGCGGCCTGCTGGGCAGCTATGATTTCTCCATGAGCCGTTTCGTGGAAAAGATCATGAACGGCGAGCTGTTCCACAAGAAAGCCGCAAAGGAGGATGCAGACCATGAGTGAGTTCCAGACCAAGCTGAACAGCGTTCCTTCCGGCGGTTTCCTGACCGACCGCGACAAGGATAAAAAGCCCATCCTGGATGTCCGTGAACTGGGCATCGACTTCGGCGGCCTGAC
>CAKSZU010000058.1 GCA_934526125.1 uncultured Faecalibacterium sp.
CGGCGCTTGCAGGGGTACTCCCGGAACATGGCCAGCGCGGCCTTCATGCTGTCGGGGTTGGCGTTGTAGCAGTCCTCAATGATATCCATGCCGCCGCAGTGGACCACCTTCTGGCGCATGCCGGTCTGCTCGAACCGGCTCAGGCCCTCCACCACCTTCCGGGCATCCAGACCCAGACGGGTGGCGGCGCAGTAGGCGGCCAGTGCATTGGCGACGTTGTGCCGCCCCATGGCCGGGATCCGGACCATGAAAGTCCCCTCTTCGTGATCTTCCAGCACAAAGCTCATGCCGTCGGCCTCCTGCTGGACGGACAGGGCGCAGACGTCCGCGTTCTCGTCCCCCAGACTGAACCAGACCGGGCGGACATGGCCCGGCAGCTCAGCCTTCCGCAGGAAGGGATCATCCCCGTTCAGCACCAGCGGTGCCCCCTCGGGCAGACCGGCGCAGATCTCCAGCTTAGCCTTGCAGATATTCTCCTGGCTGCCCAGGTTGCCGATGTGGGAGACGCCGATGCAGGTGATGATGCCCACATCCGGCCGGGCGCACTTGCTCAGCCGTTCGATCTCTCCGGCGTGGCTCATGCCCATCTCCACCACGGCGTATTCCGTCTCTTTGCCGATCCGGAACATGGTCCGGGGCAGGCCCAGCTCATTGTTCTGGTTGCCCTCGGTCTTGATGGTATTGCCGAAGCCCTCGATGGCGGCATAGGTCATCTGCTTGGTGGTAGTCTTGCCCACGCTGCCGGTCACGCCCACCACACGGGGGTGGAACTGGCTGCGGTAGTTGGCTCCCAGCACCATCATGGCGTGGTAGCTGTCCGGGCAGAGGACCGTTTTTTCGGCGGGAACGCCCTCCACCGGGTGGTTCAGCACCACGCAGAGGGCCCCCTCTTCCAGAGCCTTTGCGGCAAAATCATGGCCGTCGAATTTTTCGCCCGGGAATGCCACAAAAATGCACCCAGGGCAGACCTCGCGGCTGTCGGTGGTCACCAGCGGCACCGGCGTGTCGCACTGTGCCAGCGCTCCGGCGGCAAGGCCTTCCAGTAAAATCTTTGCTGCGATCTGTTCCATAGCTCTTTCCCCTTTATCCACAAACGATCTTGACAATGGTTCCCCTCTGAACGCTGGCTCCCGGTGCCTCGCTCTGGCTCTGGACAAGGCCTTCGCCTTCCACCGTGCAGTTGAGCCCGGCGGCATTCAGCATCTGGCGGGCAAAATCCGCGCTCTTGCCCGTGACATCCGGCACTTCGGTGTGCCTGCCTTCATAAGTATCGGTATACAGGTAGACGGTGGTGCCGTAGGGCACCTCGGCCCCCGCGCTGGGGTACTGATAGGTCACAAGGGCGGCCGTCTGGTCCGAGTCGCTCTCGGCCAGCTGGTGCTTGAGACCATTGATGTTCAGCGAGACCTGCGCGTTGCTCCACTCCTTGCCGGTCAGGGTGGGGACCTTGACGGTGGTGCCGCTGCGGTCCACGCCGTCGGTGGCGATGCCGAGATACGGCGCGATCTCACTGATGATGTTGCCCACGACCGGGGCAGCCAGAATGGACGAGTAGTCCGTCCGGGCGTTGTTGGGGTCGTCCAGCATGACATAGACCAGAATTTCCGGGTCATCGGCCGGCAGGACAGCGGCGAAGGAAGCCACCTTCTTGTAGTCGCCGTCGGCGCGGCGCTCCATGTTCAGCTGTTCGGAGGTGCCGGACTTGCCGCCGATGCGGTAGCCCGCCACATAGGCGTTGCCGCCGCCGCCCGAGTTGCCGTCGCCCACCTCATATTCCATGATCTGGCGGATGGTCTCGCTGGCGTTCTCGCTGATGACCTGACGGCGGACGTTGGCACCGATCTCCTGCACCACATTGCCGTTCTGGTCGGTGACTTTGTCCACCACATGGGGGGTCACCAGATAGCCGCCGTTGACAGCGGCCGAGATGGCGGTGCAGACCTGCAGGGGGGTCACGGCCATGGCCTGACCGAAGGCCGAAGAGGCCAGTTCCACCTCGCCCAGACGGCTCTTGCTGTAGTACTGCATGAAGCTGGTCTCGTTGGGCAGGTCCACACCGGTGCGCTCGGTGAAGCCGAAGGCATCGAAGTAATCATAGAACAGGTTGGAGCCGATCCGCTGGCCCAACTGGATGAAGTAGATGTTGCAGCTGTTGCGCAGGGCCTGGGCCAGATTCTGCATCCCGTGGGCCTTTTTACCGGCGCAGTGATAAGTTTCTTTTGCGACGCCGTAGGCACCGGAGCAGTTCAGGGTGGTGTTGATGGTGGCCTTGCCGGAGTCCACACCCATGGCGGCGGTGATGACCTTGAACACGCTTCCGGGGTAGTACAGCTCGGTGATGGCCTTGTTCTTCCACTGGATATCGCGGTAGGTGCCGGTGTAGTCGGCCTCGTTATCCACGATCTTTTTTCCGTTCTCGTCCCGCAGGTAGCTGCCGTTCTCATCCTTCTTGTAAAAGGTGTACAGCTCCGGCTCGGCCTGCACCTGTTCGGTCAGGTAGGTCAGGTTGGCGCTGAAGTCCTGGGGGTTGTTGGGGTCGAAGTCCGGTTTGGAGGCCATGGCAAGGATGGCACCGGTCTTGACGTTCATGACAATGGCCGTGCCGCGGTTCTCGACGTTGTTGGCGGCAATGGCCTCGTTGAGGTAGCGCTCCACCACCTCCTGAATGTTCACATCCAGCGACAGCACCAGATTGGAGCCGTCCTTGGCGGCATAGGTGGTCGCGTTCTCGTCGGCGATGGCGTTGCCGTAGGCATTGCGCAGGGTGATGGTGCGGCCGTTGACACCGGCCAGCGTGGACTCGTAGGAGTTTTCCAGTCCATAGACGCCCTGCCCGTCGGCATTGCAGAAGCCCAGCACGGCGGCGGCGAAGCTGCCGTAGGGGTAATCCCGCTGGAAGCCCTTGGAGGCCGACACCGAGATCCGGCCCTTGCGGACAGCGGGGGTATCATCCTCCTCTTCTTTGGAAATGCCCAGTTTCGTCAGGATCTTTTCCAGCATCCCGGCCGATTTGGTACTCTTGCGGTGGGCCTTGTTGTAGGCCTCGGCATAGTTCTCGATGGAAAGCTTGATGGCGTTGTTGACCTTGGTGGCCAGCACCTGATAGGAGCTGTCGCTCTTCGCCAGAGCATCGTGAACGGTCTGGTACTGGGTCTGGTACTCCTCCGAAGAGGTATCCACGCTGTCCAGACTCTCGCCGTCCCCGGAGAGGAGCCGCAGGGTGATCTGGGTGCTGACTTCCTGCAGGGCGGCTTCGTCCACCGTGCGGGTCACCGTACCGGCGGCCTCGTCGGTCTGGCTGGTATACAGGGCCGTGCTGTAAGAGGGGTCGGCCCAGATGGTCCAGACCACGCTGGTGGAGGCCAGCGTGATGCCGGAGGTATCGTAGATCTCGCCGCGGGTGGCCTGGATGGTGCTGTCCAGCAGCTGCTGCTCGGCGGCGTACTGGCGATAGGTGGCGCCGTTCTGGATCTGGATCTTGTACAGGCTGTGGATGACCACAAGGGCTGCCAGCGTCACCAGCGTCACAGCCGCGCCGAAACTGAAATGCCGCAGCTTTGCGCTCAGCCGGGCATGGGGGTCCGGACGGCGCAGGCGGTACGGCTGTTTTTTGGGCTTGGAGGATGATGTTTGCATTGCGTACTCCCGAAGAAACCGAAAAAGCGTGCGCTGCCGCACGCTTTTCGTTGTTTGGTTTACTTTGTCAGATTGACCGAGGCAAAAACTGCCATGGCACCATCGTGCAGCAGATCCGACCACTGCCGCACGGCCGACTCCTTGCGCACCAGAACGCTGCCCTCATCCAGACGGATGTAGGTGATCTGGCTCTGGTCGATCTTCATCAGGCCCAGACGGCTGGCCGTTTCTTCCACGCTGGTGATGTTGGTGCGGCTGTTCAGGGCGCTGTTGTAGTAAGTATACTGGCTCTGCTGGCTGACCAGATCCGCTTTTGCCTTCTGGACCTGAGAGTTCAGCTCCACCAGCTGCGCCTCGCTCCACAACAGGCTTACCGCAAAGCCCACCAGCAAAGCGGCCGAGACCAGCTGCAGCGTGTGCTGCATGGCGGCCCGGACGGGATTCAGCCGCTTCTTGCCGCCCTTTTCGACCCGCAGCGGCACTTTCCGCTGTGTCTGGGGCGCCCTTCTGCGGCGTACCTCTGTCATATCATATGCTGCCTGACCCATGGTGCATCTCCTCCTCACTCATCCGAGGGACATCCGCCCTCAGAGTTTCTCCAACACCCGCAGGTGGGCCGACCGGCTCCGCCGGTTTTCTTCCAGCTCCTGCGCATCCGCTTCAATGGGTTTGCGGGTGACCAGCCTGGCCTTCGCCTTGCCGCCGCAGACACAGACCGGAAACTCCGGCGGGCAGGTGCAGGCAGTGGCCCAGCGGCGGAATTTGTTCTTGACCAGCCGGTCTTCCAGCGAGTGGAAGGTGATCACACAGAGCCTTCCGCCCGGGGCGAGGTGATCGAAAATGGTATCCAGCCCTTCTTCCAGTGCGTCCAGCTCGTGGTTCACCGCGATGCGCAGCGCCTGGAAGGTCCGGCGGGAAGGATTCTTGTTTTTCCTGCGTTCCGCAGGGGGGACAGCAGCAGCCACAAGCTCAGCCAGCTGCAGGGTGGTCTCGATGGGGGCCGTTTCCCGGGCCTCCACGATCTTCCCGGCGATCTGCCAGGCGTAGGGTTCCTCGCCGTAATCCCGCAGGATGCGGGCCAGCTCTTCCCGGCTCTCGCTGTTCACGAGGTCGGCGGCTGTCTCGCCCTCCTGGCTCATCCGCATGTCCAGCGGGGCGTCCGCCCGGTAGGAAAAGCCCCGGGCCGCATCGTCCAGCTGATGGCTGGAAACGCCCAGGTCCAGCAGTGCGCCGTTGATCTTCTTGATGCCCAGCTGTTCCAGGGCCTGTCCGGCGTAGCGGAAATTGATCTGCACCACCGTGGCGGGCAGCCCGGCCAGACGGGCCCGGGCAGTCTGCACCGCGTCGGGGTCCTGATCCAGCGAGATCAGCCGACCGCCTTTTTCCGCGTCCAGCCGCAGGGCGATCTGGCGGGAATGTCCCGCGCCGCCTGCGGTACCGTCGAGATAAGTGCCTGCCGGGTCGATGTTCAGCCCTTCCAGGCACTCGTTCAGCAATACCGGGACATGCTCAAACGAGGCCGGGTCAAAGGGCTGTGCCGTGTTTTCAGCATTCATCTGTCCCAGCCTCCCTTCTGTCGTTAAAAATCGCGTATCAGCCTTGTTTTTCTCTGTTTCTTTCTCAGAAGCGGAGAGCCTGTCCGGCCTTCGGGGCACACTTTCACAAGCTGTCTGCTGATACAATTTTATTGTAACAAATCACACCCCTGAATGCAAGGGCTTTCGGTTCGGTTTTTCTCTCAAAATGTAACAAAAAAAGCCCCTGCAAGCCGTCGTTTTTACCTGCAGGGGCGCGCGGGGTCTCCGGACAAATTTCACATTTGGGCGTCAGGCCTGTTTCCGGGGGTTCTGACGCAGGTTGGCACGGACGTTCTTGACCTGAGCCGCATTCTCGGCCATGGTCTCTTCCGTGGTCTTGAGCATATTATCACAGTAATCCGTGACGGTCTGGCGGACAGTCCGGGCCTCGGTCTGGGCGGCCGAGACGATCTCGGAAGCCCGCTGCTGGGCAGCCTTGACGATCTCGGCTTCGCTCACCAGCACCCGGGCGCGCTCTTCCGCCTTTTTCACGATGGCCTGGGCCTGGGCGTTGGCCGACTCAATGAGCTGTGCCCGGTCGCTGACGATGGACTGGGCCTGCCGCAGCTCCACGGGCAGGTTCTGGCGGATCTCGTCCAGATAATCCCGGATCTGCTCCACGTCCACGATCCGCTTGCCGCCGGAAAGCGGCATCCCGGCGCTTTCTTCCAGCGTGTCCTCAATGGTATCCAAAAGCTCGTTCACGTTCATTCCGCATCTTCCTCTCCGACGCTCTGCTGGGGCTTGACATACTTCCACAGCAGGACTTTGCCGTATTTATACTGTTTTTTCAGGGTCATGCCGCCCACCTCGGCGGGCAGCACAAGGCCGGTCTCGCTCTCGCACAGAACGATGCCGCCGGGGGCCAGACACTTCTCCACCCCGGGCAGGATCTTCTCCAGCGTCCCGGTGCGGAAGGGCGGGTCCAGCAGCACCAGATCGAACCGCTCATGGCAGGCCGAGAGATACCGCGCCGCCTCGCCGATGTTCACCCGGCTGCGGTCGAACACCCCGCAGGTCTTGCAGTTCTTCATCACGATGTTCACGGCTTCCCGGTTCTCGTCCAGAAAAACGCACCGCGCCGCGCCCCGGCTCAAAGCCTCGATGCCGAGCTGTCCGCTTCCGGCGTACAGGTCCAGCACCCGGGCTCCGGGCAGGTCGAACTGAACGATGCTGAACATGGCCTCCTTGACCTGATCCAGCGTGGGACGGGTGATGTCGGTGCCGGGCAGTGCTTCCAGACGCCTGCCGCGGGCTTCTCCTGCAATAACGCGCATAGGTTTGCCTCCTTCTTCCTCCGGGCGGGTCCCCTGCCCGCCTTACCGGTGTTTCGTATCTCCATATTATCGTCAAAGCGCAACTCTTTGTCAAGGGTGCGCGTTGCACTCCGGCTGCGGATGTGCTAGAATCAGGACAGGAGGCCAGTTTTCCGGCCTGTTCTGTCAAAAGGAGAGTATTTTTATGAAAGTCCTGCTCATCAACGGCAGCCCCCACGAAAAGGGCTGCACTTATACCGCCCTGTCCCTCATCGCCGGCGAGCTGAACGCCGGCGGCATCGAGACCGAGATCCTGAACGTCGGCACAAAGCCGGTGGGCGGCTGCATCGGCTGCGGCGGCTGCGCCGCGGGCAGCGGCTGCGTCTTCGGCGGGGTGGTCAACGAGGCCATCGAAAAGGCAAAGACCGCCGACGCCTTCGTGTTCGGCACCCCGGTGCATTACGCCTCGGCTTCCGGCAACATGACCAGCTTCATGGACCGGCTGGCCTATGCGGGCGGAAAGTATCTGGCCTACAAGCCCGCCGCCATCTGCTGCTCGGCCCGCCGGGGCGGCACCACCACCACCCTGGACCAGCTGGTCAAGTACCCCGAGTTCTTCCACATGCCGCTGGTCAGCGGCTCCTACTGGCCCATGGTCCACGGCTCCGATCCCGAACAGGTGCTGCAGGATGCCGAGGGCTGCGCCGTGATGAAGGAGCTGGGCCGGAACATGGCCTGGCTGCTCCGGTGCATCGAGCTGGGCAAGCAGAACGGCATCACCCACCCCGAGAACCCCCGCCGTCCCATGACGAATTTCATTCGCTGAGAGCATCTTTCTCCGCTGCCTCCGCCTTCCGGGCGGGGGCAGTTCTGATTTTACCCGCTTTTTCTTCAAAACCTGGAAAAATGAGGGGCCGGGTGCTTTTTTCGTTCATAACTTTGTGGTAGCATAGGGATAAGATTTTTGCTAAGATTTTGCTGACAGGCGATGGAGACAGGCTATGGAACACTACGATTGGAATGACGGCTGGCTGTTCACCCCCACATTCGACCCCGCCATCGTCCGCCCCGTATGCACCGGGGTGGAGCTGGAGCCGGTGCGTCTGCCCCATACGGTCAGGACACTGCCCTATAATTACTGCAACGAGAACGATTATCAGCGGGTCTCCGGCTACCGGCGGGAGTTCTTTGCCCCCCGGGAGTGGCAGGGCCGCACCGTCCTGCTGACCTTCGGGGCCGCGGCCCACGACGCCACGGTGTTCTGCAACGGGCGGCGGGTGTTCCACCACAGCTGCGGCTACACCGCCTTTACCGTGGACCTGACCGAGGCGCTGCATCTCGGGGAACAGAACGTGGTGGCCGTGCGCTGCGACAGCCGGGAGGATCTGAACATCCCGCCTTTCGGGGGACAGATCGATTTCCTGACCTACGGCGGCATCTACCGGGCCGTCTCGCTGGATGTGAAGGAGCCCGCCTATCTGCGGGACATCTTCATCGAGGCCCAGGCCGAGGGTGATTTCCGGATTTATTCCTCCGCCGTGGGCGAGACCGTGGGCTGCACCCTGCAGGCCGAGATCCGCAGCCCCTCCGGGAGCCGTGCCCTGTACAGCGGCGAGCTGTCGCTGCCCATCGTGGGCACCCTGAACGGCGTCCACCCCTGGAGCGTGGAGCATCCGTCCCTCTACACCCTCACCGTGCGGCTGATCCGCCCCGGCACCGGCGGCCTGCCCGACCGGGTGCTGGACGAGCGGTCCACCCGGTTCGGTTTCCGCACGATCCAGTTCGTGGCCGGGGGGCTCTACCTCAACGGCCAGCGGGTGGAGCTGCGGGGCCTGAACCGCCACCAGAGCTACCCCTATCAGGGCTATGCCATGCCCGACAGTATCCAGCAGCTGGATGCCCAGATCCTGAAAAAGCAGCTGGGCTGCAATGCCGTCCGCACCAGCCATTACCCCCAGAGCCCGGCGTTCCTGGACGCCTGCGACGAGCTGGGCCTGCTGGTGTTTCTGGAAATGCCCGGCTGGCAGCACATCGGCGACGAGATGTGGCAGGCTCAGGCCCTGCAGAACTGCCGGGAGATGGTCTGTCAGTGCCGCAACCACCCCAGCGTTTTCCTGTGGGGGGTGCGGGTGAACGGCAGTGCCGACCACGAAGCCTTCTACCGCCGCACCAACGAGGCCGTCCACCGGCTGGACCCCACCCGCCCCACCGGCGGTGCCCGGAACACCCGGAAGAGCCGGCTGCTGGAGGACGTCTACGCCTACAACGATTACTCCTACACCGGCCGCGGCCCCGGCTGCGAGCCTCGGACCGCTGTGACCCCGGATATCCGCAAGGGGTATCTCATCAGCGAGTTCGGCGGGCAGCAGTTCCCGGCCAAGACTTTTGACGACGAGCCCCACCGGCTGGTGCAGGCTCTGCGCCACGCTGCCGTACTCAACGATGCCATTGCCCAGCCGGGCGTAGCCGGAAGCTTCGGCTGGTGCATGGCTGACTACAACACCCACCGCGAGTTCGGCAGCGGCGACCGGATCTGTTACCACGGCGTTCTGGACATGTTCCGGAACCCCAAGCTCTCCGCCGCCGTCTATGCCAGCCAGAAAACGCCCCGCTCCCCCTCCGACATCGTGCTGGAGATCTCCTCCACCATGGCACTGGGGGATCACCCCGGCGGCCTTGCCGGGGCCTGCTGGGTGTTCACCAACGCCGAAAGCGTGCGGCTGTACCGGGGCAACGATTTCATCGCCGAGTTCTCCCCCGACCGCCGGGGGCGCTATGCAGCCCTGCCCCATCCGCCCATCGAGATCCAGGATTTCGTGGGCTCCCTGCTGGAAAAGTACGAGGGCATGGATCAGGCCGCAGCGCCCCAGGTGGCCGCCATCCTGAACGAGATGCGGCGGGACGCGCTGAACCTCTCGCCCCTGTCCCGGGCCCGGATGCTCTCCCTGCGGCTGAGCTGGAACGACCTGCTGCGGATGTACTACAAATACATCGGCGTCCTGGGCGGGCCTTCCAGCGTCTACCGCTTCGAGGCCGTCTGGCATGGGCGCACCGTCCGCACCGTGGTGCGCGAGCCGGTGCAGAGCGTCCGGCTGGAGTGCGTCGTCCGCAACCCCATCCTGACGGACGGCCCCACCTGGGACTGCGCCGCCGTCAGCCTGCGGGCCATCGACCAGAACGGCAACCTGCTGCCCTACTGCGGCGAGGCCGTCCAGCTCCGCACCGAGGGGCCGGTCCGGCTGATCGGCCCGGCCATCGTGCCCCTGCGGGGCGGCATGGCGGGCACCTACCTTGCCACCACCGGCGAGGCCGGACGCGCCGTACTCCACTGCAGCATGGAGGGCGCACTGGACACCGAGGCCGTCCTCACCATCCGCAAACGCAGCGGCACCGAAAACATCGGAAATGCCACTTGAATTTCGTCCTTTCATGATAGATTTGCACTCTGTTCAAAGTTTTATCATGGTTGGCTGATATTCTTATTATCAGACGTTAACACAGCATCGCACAGGCGATGAGATCGAGGGAGACTATCATGAAAGAAAAGCTTCGTCAATTTATGATCGGGCGCTATGGCACCGATGGCCTCAACCAGTTTCTGAGCATCGCGTCCCTGGTGCTGCTCCTGATCGCCATCGTCAGCCGGGTGCAGATCTTCACCTGGCTTGGGATCGCGCTGCTGATCTTCTGCTATTACCGCACCTTCAGCCGGAACATCTCCAAGCGCACCGAGGAGAACTACAAGTTCTACACCCTCAAGGACCGGATCGACGGCAAGTTCCGGGGCCTGAAGGATCAGTGGGCCAACCGGAAGCTCTACCACTACTACCGCTGCCCCAAGTGCCGCCAGAAGCTGCGTGTGCCCCGGGGCCGGGGCCGCATCCAGATCTCCTGCCCCCGCTGCGGCACCCAGTTCATCAAGAAGAGCTGAGCCATGTTCGGATATGTGATCCCCAATCAGGCCGCCCTGAGCCCGGAGGCCCAGGCCCGGTACCGCAGCGCCTACTGCGGGCTCTGCCGCCGCATCGGCGCACTCCACGGCCTGAAAGGGCGGCTGACCCTGAGTTATGACCTGACCTTTCTGAATTTACTGCTGTCCAGCCTGTACGAGGGCGAGACCGCCTGCGACACGGGCAGCGACCACTGCCCGATCCACCCGTTCCGAAAGATGAACTGGCGTTCCAGCGGCCCCACCGACTACTGCGCCGATCTGAGCGTCGCCTTGCATTACTACAATGCCGCCGACAAATGGAAGGATGACCACAGTCTGCTGGGGCTCGGGTTCGAGAACCTGCTGGCCTCCCCTTCCGAGGCGGCTGCCGCCCGCTGGCCCCGCCAGTGCAGGGCCATCCGGGACTGTCTGGACCGGCTGGCACAGTACGAGGCCGAGGGCAGCGAGGATCTGGACGCCGTGTCCGGCTGCTTCGGCGACCTGATGGCGGAACTGTTCGATTACAAGCAGGACCACTGGTCGCCGGAACTGCGGAGCATCGGGTTCCATCTGGGCAAATACATCTATCTTCTGGACGCCTACGACGACCTTGCCCGGGACGAGCGGAAGGGTGCCTACAACCCGCTGCGGAGCCTGAGCCGTCAGCCCGGCTATGAAGAAGAGATGAAAGAGATCTTCGAACTGCTGCTGGGCAACTGTGCCCGCAGCTTCGAGCGGCTGCCCTGTGTGGAGGATGTGGACCTGCTGCGGAACATCCTGTATTCCGGCGTATGGCTCAAATACAACTGCAAAAATGCAAAAAAGAGCGAAAAAACCGCCTGATCCGGCGGTTTCTCTTGATTTTTCGGGCATTGTCCTGTACACTTATTTCGCCTGTGCTGCCAGACGGCTGCACGGATGCTTTGTAGAGACGTGAGGAAGTAGACCGATGAGAGACCCCTATGAGGTTCTGGGCATCCAGCGCGGTGCCAGTGAAGACGAGATCAAAAAGGCTTATCGTGCCAAGTGCAAGCGCTGGCACCCCGACCTGAACCCCAACGACCCCACCGCCGAGGAACACTTCAAGGAAGTGCAGGCGGCTTACGATGCCATCACCAAGGGCGAGACCGGCCCCCAGAACGGCGGCTACGGCAACCCCTACGGCCAGCAGCAGAGCGGGTACTCCTACGGCGGCGTCTATCAGCAGCAACAGCAGGGCTACCAGCAGAGCGGCAACTTCGGCGACTTCGGCGATTTCGGGTTCGATCCCTTCGGGTTCGGATTCGGCTTCGGCGGATACCGGCAGCAGAGCGGCGGCCCCGGCTTCAACGGCTCCGACACCCCGGAGATGCAGGCCGCGCGGAACTTCATCGTGAACCAGCGCTATTCCGAGGCCCGCCGGGTGCTGGACGGCATCACCGTCCGCACCGCCCGGTGGTATTACCTCTCCTCCCTGGCCAATCAGGGACTGGGCAACAGCATCGACGCGCTGCAGGACGCCCGCCGCGCCGCCCAGATGGAACCGGCCAACACCGAGTACCAGATGAACCTGCGCAACCTGCAGAATCCCGGCCGCACCTACCGCACCCAGACCACTTACGCCCAGCCGGGCGGCCTGATGCGCTGGTGCTGGAGCATGATCCTGCTGAACCTGCTGTGCAACTGCTGCTGCGGCGGCGGATGGGGCTGGCGATTCCGGGGCATGTGACCGCGCCCGATCCTTTCGATCATAAACAGCAAAAGACCCGGAGTCCGCGGACTCCGGGTCTTTCTGTTTCTTGTCAGCTGCCGCTCACAGCAGGACGTATTTCAGGATGAACAGAATGGTCAGCACATACATCAGGGGGCTGATCTTCTTCTCCTTGGCCTTGCCGGTGATGAGGTTCAGCAGGGTCCAGGAGATGACGCCGATGGCGATGCCCTCAGAGATGCTGTATGCAGTAGGCATTGCCAGGATGGTCAGGAAGGCGGGGATGCCCTCGGCCGGGTCGTCGAACTCGATCTTCAGGGCAGAGCCCATCATGTAGAAGCCCACGATGATCAGGGCCGGTGCGGTGGCGAAGCTGGGGATGGTCAGGAACAGGGGGCTGAACACCACAGCCAGCAGGAACAGTACGCCGGTGGTCATGCTGGTCAGGCCGGTGCGGCCGCCCTCGGTGACGCCGGAAGCACTCTCGACGAAGGTGGTGGTAGTGGAGGTGCCCAGAACGGCACCGGCGCAGGTGGCGATGGAGTCGGCCAACAGGGCGCCCTTGATGTTGGGCAGCTTGCCCTCTTCATCCAGCATATCGGCCTTGGATGCCACACCGATCAGGGTGCCCAGGGTATCGAACAGGTCCACGAAGAGGAAGGAGAACATGACGGCAAAGAAGTTCAGGATGCCGACACCGGAGAAATCCGTCTTGAACACCTGACCGAAGGTCTTGCCCAGAGCGGAGAAGTCGAAGCTGATGAAGCTGGTGGGGATAACGCTGTACATCCCGGCATCGGGGTTGGGGATGTAGATGCCGGTCAGCTCGCAGAGGATGCCCAGCACCCAGGTGATCAGGATGCCGTACAGAATGCCGCCCTTGACCTTCTTGACCAGCAGAACGGCGGTGATCAGGACACCCACCAGTGCCAGGATGGCACCCACGCCGATGCTGTGGAAGGTCTCGCCCTTGAAGTGCTGGTAGGTCACCAGCGTGGAGTCGCTGTTGACGATCAGCTTGGCGTTCTGCAGGCCGACGAAGGCAACGAACAGGCCGATGCCCACGCTGACCGCGCTCTTCAGGGTCATGGGGATGGCGTTGAAGATGGCCTCACGCACATTGGTCAGGCTCAGGATGATGAAGATGATGCCCTCCACAAAGACGGCCATCAGGGCCAGCTGCCAGCTGTAGCCCATGGTCAGGACGACCGTGTAGGAGAAGTAGGCGTTCAGACCCATGCCGGGAGCCAGCGCAAAGGGGTAATTTGCCAGCAGGGCCATCAGGGCCGTGCCGACAAAGGAAGCCAGCGAGGTGGCGATCAGGACCGCATTGGCATCCATGCCCGAAGCGGACAGGATGCTGGGGTTGACCGCAAGGAT
>CAKSZU010000059.1 GCA_934526125.1 uncultured Faecalibacterium sp.
CGTGCCCAAGATAGTTCGCTGGAAACGGCGCGTGAAAATAGGTAGTCGCCGACTTAAATGAAAGCTCTGAGATGAAAATCTCAGGGCTTTTTTGCTGTATCAGGACTTCTGAAGGATTCACAAAGCCCCCGGTCTGCCGAAAAAAGCGGACTGGGGGCTTTGTGTACAGGGAGTGATATTATGTTGGGTTCATGCCAGATCCGGCAGGATGTCCGGCCAGAGGGCTTCCTCCTGCCGCAGGACGGCGAACACACAGTCCAGATAGATCTTGTTGGCGGCGGAGAAGATGGTACTCCGGAGCAGCTTGCGCTCATCATCGGAATCGGGAGCAAGGTATTTCATCGTTCTGCTCAGGCCGAACACATAGGGCAGGCAGTTCTCCAGCTCGTCGCAGAAGGTATCGTATGCCTGGGCGGAGGAGTAGTGGGCCCGCTGCATCCGGAACAGGGTGTCGATATTTTCCATGGACAGGACAGTTTTGGAAACTACGATGTAGATCAGGCAGGCCAGCTGTTCCCGGGTATACTTCTTTTTGATGGGGTGGCTGAGAATCCCTTTCTTGACGTAATTGCTCACCATGGATGCGGTGAGCTCCACCCCCTGAAATGTGCGGAAGTATCCGTTGACGAACTGGACGGTCTGGTCCAGATAAAGCCCTACGGTGGGAAGATCTGCGTACCGGGGCAGGGCAAACCCTGCGGCGCAGGCCGCAACGCGGCGGTTCGATTCAATGTTCATGCCGTTAGTATAACGCAATTCCGGCCCCGGGTCAACCGCACTGTGAAAACTTTTGAAAGAATTTACAAAAACAGTTGACAGGTTCTTGAAAAACTGATATAGTGTCTCTGGCAAACGGAATAAATTGCGGCAGACAAGGCCGCTGAAATGGAGATCAATGGATATGAAAACCCGGATCGTTGTGGATTCTGCCGCAAGTCTGTACGCACTGGACGGCGTGGACTTTGCCTGTGTGCCCCTGAAGATCATCAGTGATGATGCCGAATATCTGGATGACGGCAGACTGGATGCCGTCGGTATGGCGCAGACCCTGCGTACCTATAAGGGCAAAACATCTACCTCCTGCCCCAATGTCAGCGACTGGCTGGCTGCGTATGAAGGGGCAGAGGAAGTCTACGCCATTACCATTACCGGCACCTTGTCGGGCAGCTACAATGCCGCCCAGCTGGCCGCCGAGGAGTACCAGCAGGAGAACCCCGGCAGGCGGGTCTTTGTGCTGGACAGCCTGTCCACCGGCCCGGAGCAGTACCTGCTGGCCGAGCATCTGCGGGACCAGATCGCGGCAGGGCATCCCTTTGATGAAGTCTGCGAGGAGATGCTCCGGTACCACCGGCACACCCACCTGCTGTTCTCGCTGGAATCGCTGGCCAATCTGGCCCGCAATGGCCGGGTGAAGCCCGCAGTGGCCGCCGTGGCACGGATGCTGGGCATCCGGGTCATCGGGCAGGCCAGTGAGGCCGGGGAGCTGGATGTAATCTGCAAGACACGGGGCGAGCACGGTGCGCTGGAACGCATCGTGCTGGAGCTGAAGGAACACGGCTATAATCATGGCAAGGTCCGGATCGCCCACTGCGGCAACGCAGCGGCAGCCGAGCGCCTGAAGCATATGATCCGCGCCGTATTCGAGGGCGCGCAGGTGGAAGTGAGTGAGTGCGGCGGCCTGTGCAGCTATTATGCCGAGCTGGGCGGCCTGCTGGTGGGCTACGAGGACGCGGAAGCATAAAACAAAAATAAGACCGGAGAGCGTCTGCAGCGGGGTGAACCATCCCGGTGCGGGCGCTTTTTCTTGCCAAATCGGCGGCGGTGCGCTATACTATCACCATCAAAACAGGCCGGGCGGCAAAGGAGGAAAGATTCATGTTCAGACTGCCCATCGTTAAATTTTTCAGCCGGATCTTCAACCGCGTCACGGTGACCGTGGGGCTGGTGGCCCTGCAGGTGATCTGGCTGCTGTGGGCGTTCTGGTCGTTTACCGCCGGGCGGATCTGGCTGAACGGTCTGCTGAAACTGCTGAGCATCCTCATCGTGCTGTATCTGGTACGGAAGGACGAGAACAGCGCCTATAAGATCGGCTGGATCGTCCTGATCGGCCTGCTGCCCCTGCTGGGCGGGGCTCTGTATCTGGCCTTCGGCAACAAGGCCCCGGCCAAGCATCTGCGGGAGAAGATGCAGGCTGTGGAACAGATCCATCAGGAAGACCTGATCCAGCCGGAAGGACAGACCGAGAGTCTGGATGTCTCCTGCCGGAACCTGAGCGGCTATGTGGCCAAATACGGCCCCTATCCGGCCTGGAAGAACACGGCGACCCAGTATTTCCCCAGCGGTGAGGTCATGTATGCCCAGCTGCTGAAAGATCTGGAAGGGGCAGAGAAGTTCATCTTTCTGGAATTCTTCATCATCAGTTCCGGCAAAATGTGGGACGGCGTGGAACAGATCCTGCGCCGCAAGGCCGCCGAAGGGGTGGACGTCCGCCTGATCTACGATGATTTCGGGAGTCTGCTGGGCCTGCCCTCGGACTTCGTCATCCGGATGGAAAGGGCGCACATCCGCTGCATCCCCTTCAACCCGGTGGTGCCACTGGTATCGCTGGTGATGAACCACCGGGATCACCGGAAGATCGTGGTCATCGACGGCAACGTGGCCTATACCGGCGGTGTGAATCTGGCCGATGAATATATCAATGTCCGGCAGCGGTTCGGGCACTGGAAGGATGCCGCCATCCGGCTGGAAGGGGCGGCGGTCTGGAATTTTACGGTGATCTTCCTCAACTGCTGGAATGCCTTCCGCCCCATGGAGCATGATTACAGCCCCTTTGCCCCCACCCGCTGGCCGGAAGTCCCGGACGGTGTGGTGCAGCCCTATTCGGACAGTCCGCTGGACGAGGAGCCCCTTGCAGAGACGGTCTACCTGAACATCCTATCCCGGGCTAAGCACTATGTCTATATTGAGACGCCCTATCTGGCCGTGGGCGAGGAGATGCTGGACACCCTGAAAACGGCGGCCAAGCGAGGAGTGGATGTCCGGATCCTCTTGCCCGGCATCCCGGACAAGAAGCTGGTGTTCCGGCTCGGCCGTTCCTATTATCTGCCCCTGCTCCGGGCGGGGGTCCGGATCTACGAGTATACCCCGGGCTTCCTCCACGCCAAGTGCTACGTCAGCGATGACGATGTGGCCGTGGTGGGCAGCATCAACATGGATTACCGCAGCCTGTTTCTCCACTTTGAGTGCGGGACCCTGCTGTTCCATAACAGCCAGGTCTCGGCCCTGCGGGACGATGTGCTGCGCACCCTGCCCCAGTGCCGGGAGATCCATCTCTCCGACTGCCGCACCAGCCTGCCGGGGACGCTGCTGGACAGCGTCCTGCGGCTGCTGAGCCCCCTGATGTGATAAAACCGGCGTTTCCGGATATACTACTCCCAAAGGCCGGAAGGCAGAAAGGGAGCATCACTATGAACAGAACGCATCGGGCACTTTGGAGCTGTGCCGCGGCGGCAGCCCTGCTGCTGACCGCCTGCGGAAGAGCAGACTCCGGCGGAAGCAGCATGAGCGGGAGCAGCACCTCCTCCCAGCCGCAGACAGCGGCGTGGAAGACCGGTCTGGGGGTCGTGACAGAAGCCTACGACGAGGGACGGACGGGAAAGATCGGGCTGGCGGCCGCCGCCGTCCTGCTGGACGGAGAGGGAAAGCTGGAAAGCGTCCGGCTGGATGAGCTGGAACTGTCCGTTTCGGCGGACGGTTCCGGCCGGGTGACCCTGCCCACGGACTGGCGCACCAAGCGGCAGAAAGGGGAAGACTACCCGCTGGCGGCGGCATCCTCCCTGAAAAAGGGGTGGAGCGAACAGGCGGACGCCTTTGCGGAATATCTGGTGGGCATGACGCCGGAACAGGTGGCCCTGCTCGGACTGGATGAGGACGGCAGGGCAACGGATGCGGATCTGCTGAGCAGCTGCACCATTGCGGTGGACCGCTACCGGGAGGCCGTCAGCCGGGCCTGTACAGCCGCAAAAGCGCTGGGGGCGGCCAAAGGCGACCGGGCGGCACTGGGCATTGAGGCCGTGAACGGGACTTCGGATGTGACGGCCACGGATGACCGGGACCTGAACGCAGAAGCCGATGTGAGCATCGTGGCCCTGACGCTGGATGCCGACGGCCGTGTGACCAGTGCTTTAGCGGACATGGCGGAACCGGCCCTGACGGTGGCGGCCGACGGCGGCGTGACTGCCCCGGACAAGGTCCGCACCAAGCTGGAACAGGGTGAGGAATATGGGATGCGTCCCGCTTCGGCGCTGGGCAAGGAGTGGTACGAACACAGCGAAGGCTTCTGCGACGCCCTCAAGGGCAAGGACCGCAGTGAGATCGCCGGGCTCTCCGGAGAGGATGCGGATCTGAAGGCCCTGTGTACCATCGACATCACCGACCTGCAGAAAGCGGCCCTGGACGCGATGGAAAAGCCCTCTCAGTCTCGCTGACGCTCGCCAGCTCCCCCAAAGGGGGAGCCAAGTCATCTGCGAGGTAAGAAACAGCTGAAGGCCGGGCCGCTCTTGCCTCTCCCTTTGGGAGAGGTGGATTTGCGAAGCAAAGACGGAGAGGGCAAACCTGCTGAAGGATCAAAAGGCTGCTGCACAGCTGTGCAGCAGCCTTTTTGTAATATTGCTTGCTTTACCGCGGCGAAGCGGCGGGAAAATTGAGCAAACTGCGAAAAATCGCCCGGCCCCCTTGCCAAACGGCGGCAAACGCGCTATTCTATATTCACAGTTTAACACTTTAGCATGATAAAATGCTAAACCGAAACAGAAAACAATGGAGATCATTGAGGGAGGAACCTATATATGAAGCGCATTTCTCGTCGGAACTTTCTGAAAGCAGCCGGTCTCGGCATGGCGGCCCTGAGCCTTGCAGCCTGCGGCGGCTCTGCCTCCACTTCCACCGTTGCTTCTTCTGCCGCGGCCTCCGGCAGCGCAGCCGCTTCCCAGACGGGGGAGAGCGATCTGGACTACATCAAGGGCAAGGGCAAGCTGGTCATCGGCTACACTGTCTACGAGCCCATGAACTACACCGATGCTGACGGTAACTTCACCGGCTTTGATACCGAGCTGGCCACCGCCGTCTGCGAGCAGCTGGGCGTGGAGCCGGAGTTCGTGGAGATCAACTGGGATACCAAGATCGTGGAGCTGGACGCCAAGAGCATTGACTGCATCTGGAACGGCATGACCCTGACCGATGACATCATGGCCAACACCGCCACTACCAAGGCCTACGCCAAGAACGCACAGGTCGTGGTGGTGAAGGACGGTACCGACTACACCTCCACCGCCGATCTGGTGGGCAAGACTGTGGTCGCCGAGGCCGGTTCCGCCGGTGAAGCTGCCATTGCCGACGACGAGAATCTGTCCCAGGCCGATTACGTCTCCAAGAGCGTCCAGACCGACTGCCTGATGGAGGTGGCCGCAGGCACTGCCGATGCCGCCGTGCTGGACCTGACCCTGGCCAACGCCATGATCGGCGAGGGCACCGACTACGCTTCCCTGAAGATCGTGGACGAGCTGAACGCCGAGGAGTACGGCGTGGCCTTCCGCAAGGGCAGCGATGCCGCCGCCGCTGTGGACGATGCCTTCGATGCTCTGACGGCAGACGGCACCATGCAGGCCCTGGCCGACAAGTACGATCTGGCTCTGGCAGAGTAAACTGGAAAATCTGATGTGATGGGTGTGTTCTTGTGTCTGTGATTCTCGGGCGCCTTTCCGGCGCGTTCCTGCTCAACTGTGAGCTGTTTGTCCTGACGCTGCTGTTTGCCCTGCCGCTGGGTCTGGTGGTGGCGTTCGGCTCCATGAGCCGCTGCAAACCGCTGGCCGGGGTGGTCAAAACCTTTGTCTGGATCATCCGCGGTACGCCGCTGATGCTGCAGATCATCGTGATCTATCTGGGCCCCGGCCTGCTGGGAATGACCAACCCCTGGCCCTCCGGCTCCGGCGGACGGATGGTGGCAGCGGTGGTGGCCTTTGCCATCAACTATGCCTGCTATTTCTCCGAGATCTACCGCGGCGGCATCGAGGCGGTGCCCAAGGGCCAGACCGAAGCCGGGCAGGTGCTGGGCATGACCAGATCCCAGATCTTTTTCAAGGTGACGCTGCTGCAGGTGGTCAAGCGTATCCTACCCCCGATGGGCAACGAGATCATCACGCTGGTCAAGGACACCTCGCTGGCCAACACCATCGCCAACAAGGAGATCATTATGATGGCCAAGGAGTACAGCGCAAAGGGCCTGATCTGGCCGCTGTTCTCCACCGCCATCTTCTTCCTGGTATTCGTGGGGGCCCTGACCATCCTGTTCAACTGGGCTGAAAAGAAGCTCGACTATTTCCGCTGCTAAGGAGGCAGATCTGTTATGGCATTACTCGAAGCCTCCGGCATCGGGAAAAATTTCGGTGAGACCCATGTCCTGAAGGACATCTCTCTGCATCTGGAGCAGGGGGAGGCGCTGGCTATCATCGGCTCGTCCGGTTCCGGCAAGACCACCCTGCTGCGCTGCCTGAACTTTCTGGAGCGGCCGGACACCGGCGTCATCCGGGTGAACGGCGAGACCATGTGGGACGCGGCCGACCCGGCCACCCAGCGGGAGAGCGAGATCCGCAAAAAGCGGCTCCACTTCGGTCTGGTGTTCCAGAACTTCAACCTCTTCCCCCAGTACACCGCCCTGCAGAACGTCATGCTGGCCGGGGAGCTGCTGGCGAAGGAGCGGCCGGACTACAAGGCCAACAAAAAAGCCATCCACGCCGAGCTGGAGCAGCAGGCGAAGGAGCTTCTGGCCCAGATGGGCCTGTCGGAGCGGGCGGGGCACTACCCCCATCAGCTTTCCGGCGGACAGCAGCAGCGTGTGGCCATCGCCCGCGCCCTGGCCCTGCACCCGGACATCCTCTGCTTTGACGAGCCCACCAGTGCCCTGGACCCGGAATTGACCGGCGAGGTGCTGCGGGTGCTGCGGGATCTGGCCGACCGGAAGACTACCATGATCATCGTCACCCATGAGATGCACTTTGCCCGGGATGTGGCCGACCGCATCCTCTTCATGGACGGCGGCGTGGTGGTGGAGGAAGGCCCCGCAAAACAGCTCATCGACCACCCACGCGAGGAGCGCACCCGCCAGTTCCTGGCGCATTATTCGGAATAAGACGGCATTTAATCCATGTACAGTGCGTACGGCACTGGCAGCCGCCCCTGCAGCCCAGAGCGCGGTCGCAACCCAGAGCCTCTGGGAAGAGACTCCCCTGAACGGGTCCGACACCCCGTTCTTCAACGCCCTGCGCCAGCTGCTGCAGCTACTGGGCTGGAAGCACTGAGCCAGAGCGTGAAAATTTCAAAAACCCCTTGAAAAAATAACATAACCTGTTATAATACCACACGTGAACCGCCAAAAACGTCCTGCCATCCAATCCGGCAGGGCGTTTTTGTCGGAAAAATCGAGTACAGGATCTGTGATGTTTCTCAGGGAGGAACGTACCTATGACAAAAGATATGACACAGGGAAGCCCGCTCCGGCTGATCCTCGCCTTTGCGGTGCCGCTGATGCTGGGCAGTCTGTTCCAGCAGTTCTACAATCTTGCCGATACCATCATCGTGGGCCGTTTCGTGGGCGTGGAAGCGCTGGCTGCCGTGGGCAGCGTGGGCGGCCTGAACTATCTGGTGCTGGGCTTTGTCAACGGCATTGCCTGCGGCTTCTCGATCCCCATCTCCTGGACCTTCGGTGCAAAGGACCATGCGGAGATGCGCCGCTACACCGCCAACGCCGTCTGGCTGAGCATCTTCTTTGCGGCGGTGCTGACGGTGGTCACCGTGGCCATGACCCGCTCCATCCTGATCTGGACCAATACGCCGGACAACATCATCGATCTGGCGGATGTCTACATCCGCACCATCTTTGTGGGCATCCCCTTCACCCTGCTGTACAATATGACCAGCGCCCTGATGCGGGCCCTGGGCGACAGCAAGCGGCCCCTGTATTTCCTGCTGGTGGCCAGCTTCCTGAACATCGGGCTGGATCTGGCCTGCATCATCGTGTTCCGGATGGGCGTGTTCGGTGCGGCCTTCGCCACCGTGTTCAGCCAGGCCGTGGCGGGTCTGGGCAGCCTGTGGTACATCTTCCGGCACTACCGAGAACTGCGCTGGAACCGGGAGGAGGGCCGCCTGAGCCGTCCGCACTGCGCCAAGCTGTGCAGTATGGGTATCCCCATGGGTCTGCAGTGCAGCATCACCGCCATCGGCAGCGTGGTGCTGCAGGGTGCCGTCAACGGTCTGGGCAGCGATATCGTGGCCGCCCAGACGGCCGGCGGCAAGGCGGCGCAGTTCCTGTCCGTCCCGCTGGAGAGCATCGGCACGGCCATGACCACCTACGCCAGCCAGAACATGGGTGCCAACGACCTGGGCCGGGTCAACCGGGGCGTCAACACGGCGCTGGGCATCGGCTGCGTGTACAGCGTGGCCTCTTTCCTGATCCTCCGTGTGCTGGACAAGCCCCTGATCGGCCTGTTCCTGGAGGGCGACCAGACCGCGATCATGGCCAACGCCCAGAGCTTCATCTTCTGGAACAGCGTGTTCTACATCCCCCTGGCCGTCCTCATCATCTACCGCTACACCATCCAGGGTCTGGGCTACTCGGGCCTTGCCATGTTTGCCGGTGTGGCTGAGATGGTCGCCCGGGCGCTGGTGGGCTTCTGGTTCGTGCCGCTGTGGGGCTACTTTGCCGCCTGCATTGCAAACCCGGTGGCCTGGTTCTTCGCCTGCTTCTTCCTGATCCCGGCCTACATCGTGGTGTACCGGAAGCTGAAAACGGAAAAAGCACGCCCTCGCGCAAATCTGTGACCGGCAGGGACTGCCGCGGCGCTTCCCGTTCAAAGGGAAGAGAGCTGCGGCAGTCCTTGCTCTTTTTTTGTAAAAACGCTATACTATAAATACTTATGTCGCAAAGGGGTGAGAACACGATGGAGCAGGAGCTGGAACAGCTGGAAGGCACGGTGGAGGACATCATTTACGAGAACCCGGACAACGGCTACACCGTGTTCGAGATCTCCGGCGGCGGCGCGGTGACGGTGGTCTGCGGCGTCGTGGGCGAACTCCACGCGGGCGAAAGCGTGGTCTGCCGGGGAAAATACGAGAACCACGCCACCTACGGACGCCAGTTCCATGCCCAAGAGTGCGAGACCGATATGCCCAGGGATCTGGAAGCGGTCTACGCCTTCCTGGCCAGTGGCTCGCTGCCCTATATCGGGGCCCGCACGGCCAACAAGATCATCGATAAATTCGGCGCGGCGGCGCTGGAAGTGATCGCCAACGACCCCGCCCAGCTTACCATCATCCCGGGCATCTCGGCGGACAAGGCCGACCGCATCCAGCAGGAGTTCAAGCGGATGTTCGGGATGCGGGAACTCATCGCCTATCTGGCCCAGTTCGAGATCAGCCCCCGCCGGGCCATGGAGGTGTTCCGCGCCTTCGGCCCCGGGGCCATGCAGGCCATCGCCGATAACCCCTATCTCCTCTGCGGGGAGCCGCTGCAGCTGGATTTCCGCCATGCCGACAGCATTGCCCAGTATTACCACATGGAGGGGGACTGCATCCAGCGGCTGGAAGCTGCCCTGCTGCGCACCCTGCGCCACAATGCGGGCAACGGACACACCTGCCTGCCCCGGAGCCAGCTGCTGGAAACGGCCTCCCACTTCATCCAGCAGCCGCCCGAAAAGCTGGCCCGGGCGCTGGATCAGTGCATCGGGAACGGGGACCTCAGCGTGAAGATGTTCGTCGGCACCCCTTATGTCTACCTGCCGGATCTGCTGGAAGCCGAGCAGGCCATTGCCGACCGTCTGGCCCAGCTGGCCCGGCGGGGCAAACAAACCGCCCGGGATCTGGACAAGAACATCCAGGTGCTGGAGCTGACCCAGGGCTTTGCCTACGCGCCTTTGCAGAAGGAGGCCATCCGCAAGGCCATGACCGAGAACTGCCTTGTCCTCACCGGCGGCCCCGGCACCGGCAAGACCACCACCGTCAACGCCATCCTGCAGCTGCTGGAGCATCAGGCCGAGCGGGTGGCCCTGTGCGCCCCCACCGGCCGGGCCGCCAAGCGGCTCAGCGAGCTGACGGGCCGCAAGGCCTCCACCATCCACCGCCTGCTGGAGGTGGACTATACCGGCGGCGTGGTCAGCTTCATCCACAACGACAAGAACCTGCTCAAGTGCGACGTGGTCATCCTGGACGAGATGAGCATGGTGGACGTGAAGCTGTTCCAGGCCCTCATCGCGGCGCTGCGGTACAGCTGCCGCATCATCATGGTGGGCGACGCCGACCAGCTGCCCAGCGTGGGGCCGGGCAATATTTTGGGCGAGGTCATCCGCTCCGGCGTGGTGCCCACGGTCTGCCTGAACGAGATCTTCCGGCAGGCGGAACAGAGCCTGATCGTCAAGAACGCCCACCGCATCATCAGCAGCCAGCCCCTGCAGAAGGGCGGCAAGACCGACGACTTCTTCTTTCTGGAATCGGACGGCGACGCGGCCCAGCGGCTGGTCTGCGATCTGGTCACCGCCCGTCTGCCCCGGAGCTACGGCTTCGACCCCATCCGGGATATCCAGGTACTCTGCCCCACAAAGCTGGGGCCCACCGGCACCCAGGCCCTGAACACCGAGCTGCAGCGGCTGCTGAACCCGGAGCAGAAGGGCAAGCCCCAGCTCCAGAGCGCCGCCCGGGTGTTCCGGGTGGGGGACAAGGTGATGCAGGTGCGCAACAACTACGAGATCGTCTGGAACCGCATCGGCGGGGAACAGGGCGTGGGGGCCTACAACGGCGACATCGGCATCGTGGAATCCATCAACATGCGGGACCGCTCCATGGTGGTGCGGATGGATGACCGGCGGCTGCTCTACCCGGCGGAGAACCTGAACGAACTGGAGATCGCCTACGCCATCACGGTACACAAGAGCCAGGGCAGCGAGTTCCCGGCCGTGGTGCTGCCGGTGGCCCAGGTGCCGCCGCGGCTGTGCTACCGCAACCTGTTCTACACCGGCGTCACCCGCGCCCGCAAGCTCTGCATCGTGGCGGGCCGGCGGGACGTCGTGAACCGGATGATGTCCAATGTCCGCCAGAACCTGCGGTACAGCGGCCTGTGCCGTCTGCTGCAGGAGGAGTGCCCGCCCCGTCAGGCGGAGCTTGAAGAATCCGGACAGGTATGATATACTGTAAAATGGTTTGATATGCCGCCGGAAACGGCATTTACGATAGAATACAGGGGACGCAGAGAAAGGAACATTTCATTATGGCACAGAACGATATCGGCATTGATCTGGGGACGACCACCATCATCATTGCACAGTCCGGACAGGGCGTGGTACTCAACCAGCCCAGCGTGGTGGCCATGGACACCCGCAAGAACTCGGTGCTGGAGGTGGGCGACAAGGCGCTTGCCATGGTGGGCCGTACGCCCAACTATATTTCCGCCATCTTCCCGCTGAAGGACGGCGTCATCAGCGACCACACCATGACCCGGGAGCTGATCTGCCGCTTTGTCAATCAGGTGTACAGCTCCCACATGGTCAAGCCCCGGGTGGCGGTTTGTGTGCCTGCAGCCATCACCGGCATCGAGAGCGACGCTGTGGTGGAGGCCGTGGTGGCGGCCGGTGCCCGTCAGGTCTACCTGATCGATGAGCCCATCGCCGCCGCCCTGGGCTCCGGCATCGACATCACCCAGCCCGACGGCCGGATGATCATCGACATCGGCGGCGGCACCACCGATATCGCCGTTCTGTCCCTGGGCGGCAAGGTCAAGGCCACCAGCGTCCGGGTGGCGGGCAACCACTATGACGACGAGATCCTCAAGCACGTCCGCAACAAGTTCAGCATCGCCATCGGCCAGCGCACCGCCGAGCAGCTGAAGAAGAACGTGGCCTGCTGTCCCCAGAAGGCCGATTTCAACGAGACCATGGAGGTCAAGGGCCGCAGCCTGCTCACCGGTCTGCCCATCAAGGTCAACGTCTCCACCAGCGATCTGTACGAGCCGGTCATGATGCTCAGCGAGCAGATCGGCACCGCAGCTCATCAGGTGCTGGAAAAGACCCCGCCGGAGCTGGCAGGCGATATCTTCCGCAACGGCGTGGTCCTGACCGGCGGCGGCGCACAGCTCCACGGCCTGCCCGAGTACCTGAGCCAGGAGCTGAAGGTGGAGGTCACCGTCTCGCCCGACCCCGTGAACTGCGTGGCCTTGGGCACCGCCATGAGCCTGGGCCTGCACGACAAGCTGGAGACCGGCTTCCTGGACGCAACGCCCCGCATCGGCCGCCGCTGAGTTCCGGCAGGGGGACCGCGTCTCGTTAAAAAACGGAAAAAGTTGCGACAATTTTTGTTCATACTTGTTGAATCGGGACGGAAAATATTGTATAATGTTTTCAAATCGCTTTCTGTGCGCCGGGGTATGCCCGGGGTGCGGAGAATAAATCGTTAGGAGGAAGACCATGAATTTGGGTTCTGATGTGGTTATCACCATTACCGGTATCGTGCTGGTGTTCGCCATCCTTGTTCTGCTGATGCTGATCATCACGCTGGAAGGCAAGATCTTCGATGGTATGAACGCCAAGAAGGCCGCCGCAAAGGCCGCTGCCCCCAAGGCTCCCGCCGCAAAGGCGGCTCCCGTGCAGCAGGCAGCCGCGCCTGCCCCTGTGGTGGAGGAGGGCATCCCCGGGGATGTCGTTGCCGCCATTATGGCTGCGATCCATGCAATGGGCAATGGAAAGTACACCCTCAAGGCTGTGCGCCGCGCCGCCAACGGCTGGAGCAAGGCCGGTGTCAACGATACCACCGCACCTTTTTAACACAGGAGGAAAAACATGACACAGTTTATTGACACTCTGGTCGGTATTTTCCAGAGTTCCGGCTTTGCACGGTTCGGTGAGCCGGGCGGCTGGCTGTACGCAATTATGATCTGCGTGGGCTGCTTCCTGCTCTACCTGGCCATCGTCAAGGAGTTCGAGCCCCTGATCCTGCTGCCCATGGCATTCGGTATGATCCTTGCCAACCTGCCCGGCAGCGGCATCATCCACATGCAGTATTTCGTCGGTGACGGTCTGGAACACCCGATGTGGATCGAGATCCTGAACAACGGCGGTCTGGCCGACATGCTTTACATGGGCGTCAAGCTGGGCATTTATCCCCCGCTGATCTTCCTGGGCATCGGCACCATGACCGACTTCGCACCCCTGATCTCCAACCCCAAGAGCCTGCTGCTGGGTGCTGCCGCTCAGTTCGGTATCTTCGGTACTTATATGGGTGCCCGTCTGCTGGCCGCTACCGGTCTGGTGGACTTCACCCAGAAGCAGTCCGCTGCCATCGCCATCATCGG
>CAKSZU010000060.1 GCA_934526125.1 uncultured Faecalibacterium sp.
CCATTCATCACGCCGCTCTCCCGGATGATGCGGGTCAGGTGGCGGGTATCGATGCCCTCGATGCCGATGGTGTTGTTTTTCTTCAGGAAGCTGTCCAGAGTCTCCTCACAGCGCCAGTTGGAGGGGGTGGTGCAGGCCTCGCGGACGATGTAGCCCTTTGCCCAGATGCGGTCGGACTCCATGTCGTCCTTGTTCATGCCGTAGTTGCCGATGAGGGGGTAGGTCTGGGTGATGATCTGGCCGTAGTAGCTGGGATCGGTCAGGGTCTCCTCAAAGCCGACCATGCCGGTAGCAAAGACGACCTCGCCCACGGTGACGCCCTCGGTGCCCACCGACTGGCCCGCAAAGACCATGCCGTTTGCCAAAAGAAGATAAGCGTTCATAGTTTTCCTCGTTTCAACACAAAATGTTCGCTTACAGGGTCTGCTTTGCTTCCTGCTTCATCTTGCGGCTGCCCAGATGCACCAGCGGCAGCTTACCCTCCTTGCAGATGGGGCACTCCTCGGGGGCGTAGTTGGGCAGGTCCAGCTTCAGGGCACTGGCCAGAATGGGGATGGGAGACGGAGCCTCGGGCTTGGTGCGGTCCACCACGCAGGTGATGCCCAGGCAGACGCCGCCGGCCTCTTCGATGACCCGCTTGGTCTCCAGAGAGGAGATGCCGGTGGTGACCACGTCCTCGGCGATGATGCACTTCTCACCCGGATGGATGGCAAAGCGCTTCAGGGTCATCACGTTGTCCACGCGCTCGGTAAAGATGGCGCGCTTGCCGGTCTGGCGGGCCAGCTCGTAGGCATAAACGATGCCGCCCATGGCAGGTCCCACGATGACGTCCACATCCAGCTCCTTCACCTTGTCGGCCACGGCCTTCATGACTTCGGCGCAGCGGTCAGGATACTGCTGCAGGTAAGCCATCTGGCAGTAGGCGCTGGAATGGCGGCCGGAGGAGAGCAGGAAATGGCCCTCCAGGAATGCGTCGCAGCTCTTCAGGATCTCAAGTGCTTCACTCATTGTACTTCTCCCTCTCTTTGAAAAAATCATTTGTACCGTATTGTACCACGCTTTTGCATTGATTGCAAATTTATGCAGTGGTTTTCTTTTTATGTGTATAAATCAGCATTTCGCTGGCATATCAGTTGGATTATTCAGCGTTCCGGGCGCAGCCGCGGATCTCGTCCAGTGTCTTCACACCGTTTTTGTCCATCCAGGCCGCCATCTCGTCCGCAATGGTCTCCATGGCGCGGGGGTTGGCAAAGTTTGCCGCGCCCACCTGCACCGCCGTTGCACCGGCCATGATGAATTCCAGTGCGTCGCGGCCGGTGGCGATGCCGCCCAGACCCACCACCGGGATCTTCACGGCACCCACGGCCTGCCAGACCATCCGCAGGGCGATGGGCCGCACCGCCGGGCCGGACAGACCGGCGAAGATGTTGTTGAACACCGGACGGCGCTTTTCCAGATCGATGGCGCAGGCCTGAAAGGTGTTGGTCAGGCTGATGGCATCCGCACCGGCGGCCTCCACAGCCTTACACATCTCAGGGATGTTCTCGGCCTGGGGGCTCAGCTTGACCATCAGGGGCTTTTTGCAGGCCTCCCGGACCATCCGGACCACTTCTCCGGCAGCCTCGGCCTTGACGCCATAAGCCATGCCGCCCACCTTGACGTTGGGGCAGGAGATGTTCAGCTCCACGATGTCCACCGCGCTCTCGCTGAGCAGGGCAGCACCCTCCACATACTCTTCCTCGCTGTGGCCGCCCAGATTGGCAATGGTCACGGTGCCGTATTTCTGCTTCAGCTCCAGCATCTCGTTCAGCTCCACATTGATGAAGTGCTGGACGCCGGGGTTCTGCAGACCGATGCTGTTGATAAGGCCGGAAGGAGTCTCCCACAGGCGCTCGCCCTTGTTGCCGTACTGGCCGTGGAGGGTCAGGCCCTTGCCGGAGATGCCTCCGATCTTTGCAAAATCGGCCAGCTCCTCATACTCCACACCGTAGCCCACCGTGCCGGAAGCGCCGATGACCGGGCTGTTCATCACAAAGCCCAGCAGGTTTGTTTTCAGGTCAGCCATCAGAAGAACACCTCCGTTGCATCAAAGACCGGGCCATTCTTGCACACGCTCTTGCCCTCGCCGCCCTTCGTCTCACAGGTGCAGCCCAGGCAGGCACCAATGCCGCAGGCCATCTTCTTTTCCAGGCTCACAAAGCAGGGGGTGCCCTTTTCGGCGCAGAGACGGGCCGCATTCTTCATCATCACCGTGGGGCCGCAGACCAGCACGGCGTCATAATCCGCCGGGTCATACAGCTGGGTGACAAAACCGTGGAAGCCCACCGCGCCGGTGTCGGTGGAGACCTTCACGAGGTTGGCAAGAGGACGGTACTCCTCCATGCAGTAGGGGGTGTCCCGGAAGCCAAAGAACACGTCCGGCTTCACACCCGCAGCGGCCAGCTCCCGGGTGACCTGATACATGGGGGCCGTGCCGATGCCGCCGCCCACGACGGCGATCTTCTGATATTTCTTCACGAGGTCCGGCACATCGAAACCGTTGCCCATGGGGCCGGTCAGCTGGAAGGTGCCGCCCTTTTTCAGGTCAGCCAGCTTATGGGTGCCCTCGCCGATGACCTGATACAGGAACTCGATGGTCTTTGTCTCCGGCTCCCACTTATGGACGCTGATGGGCCGGGACAGGAAGGGCGCTTCGTCCGCACCCCAGGCCCGCAGGGTGAAGAACTGCCCTGCATGGGGGAGATGCTCGCAGTCCGGCCAGAGGACCCGCAGCAGGCGGATATCCTCCGCGATGACCTCATGGCTCAGGACAGTGGCCTCACAGCAGGCTGCACGCATGGGCAATGGCCTCCTTCATGTTCACACACTCGTTGTAAGCGGCCTCGTCGAAGGCGACGCCGGGCTGCTTTTTGTAAGCCAGCAGAATGCCGCGGCTGGAGTTGACCACGCCGCCGTTGCCCTTGGTGAGGTACTGGGCAATGTCCTCGGCCTTGCCGCCCTGTGCGCCGTAGCCGGGGATCAGGAAGAAGCTGTCCTGATACTTTGCGCGGATCTCGGTAGCTTCCTCGATGTGGGTGCCGCCGATGACCAGACCGATGGAGGAGTAGCCGTGCTCGCCCATATAGTCCTTGCCCAGTGCGTTCAGCTTGTCGCCCACCAGATCGTAGACGTGGCGGCCGTCGGCCAGCTTCTCGTACTCAAAGTCCTTGGCACCGCCGTTGGAGGTGCGGCAGAGAACGAACATGCCCTTGCCCTGCTTTTCGGCATAGGGCAGATAGGGGCTGATGGAGTCCAGACCCATGTAGGGAGCCAGCGTCACGAAATCGGCCTCGAAATCGCCGGTGAAGTGGCCCATGGCATACATCTCAGCAGTCTTGGCGATGTCGCCGCGCTTGATGTCGGCGATGACGGGGACACCGGCCTCCCGCACAGCCTTCAGGGTCTCGGCGTAGGCCTTCAGGCCCTCCAGACCCAGAGACTCATAGTAAGCGATCTGCACTTTATAGCAGCCTGCCACGGCTTTGGTAGCATCGATGAGCTTCTGGTTGAAGCGGACGATGTTCTCGCCCTTCGTCAGGGTGCTGTCCACAAAATCGGCGGGCAGGTAGCTGAAATCGGTATCCAGACCCACGCACACCGGGCCGCGGGCTTCCACAGCTTCGTAAAGCTTATCCATGTTGGTCATTGGGGGTTCCTCCTGTATTCTCTCTTTCTATTGTAAATATTCTCTTACTCTTCCGCCTGATAGGTCAGCTCGCCGCCCTTGATGGTGGCGCAGACCTTCCCGTAAAGCTTGGCCCCGTCAAAGGGCGTGTTGTGAGACTTGGAGTGGAGCTTGTTCTTGTCCACCGTGTAGGGGGTGTCCAGATCCACCAGCACGAGGTCGGCGTCGTAGCCCGGCTCCAGCTGACCCTTGGCAAGGCCCAGGATCTCGGCGGGGCGGGTACTCATCAGGTGGCTCAGCAGCTCCAGCGGCAGGCCTTCTTCCCTGCAGAGCTTGGTGTAGCAGACCCCGAACGCGGTCTCGCTGCCCACCATACCGGCCATGCCCTTGAGCTTGTCCTCCTCGGAGTGGGGAGCGTGGTCGGTGGCAATGGCATCCACCACACCGGTGCGGATGGCATCCACCAGCGCCTGCACATCGTCCGCCGTGCGGATGGGCGGGTTGACCCGGTAGTCGCAGGTCTCATTGGTGAACCACAGGTGGTGGGGCGTCACCTCGCAGGTGACGGGTGCGCCCCGCAGCTTTGCCATCTGGACGGCCTCGATGGCCCCCCGGGTGGACACATGGCACATGTGCAGTTTGGTCTGGTAGTACTCGCTCAGCCAGCAGTTGCGCACCGTTTCCAGATCCTCGGCCAGCCGGTAGTCCCAGGGGCTGATCTCCATATCCTCGGCGTGGCTCATCACCGTGATATCCTTCTGGGTGCAGATGGCGAAAGCCTTTGCCATGGTGGCATTGTCCTGCACACCGTGGCCGTCCTCGGTGATGAACTTCACGCCGGCGGGCAGGGTCTTGAGGTGGTCGATGCTCACGCCGTCGAAGTTCTCGGTGATGGAGACGGTCTGGTTCACATCGCACAGCCCCGCCTCGGCAGCCTTCTGCTCCACCATCGCGGCCTGTGCGGCCGAGGAGCAGACGGGTTTGGTGTTGGGCATCAGGTTCACGAAGGTGTACCCGCCGGCCGCAGCGGCGCGGCTGCCGGTCTCGATATCCTCTTTGTATTCAAAGCCCGGGGTCCGCCAGTGGCAGTGCAGATCCACAAAGGCGGGCAGCACCGTCAGCCCTCCGGCGTCCAGTACAGTCTCCCCTTCTCCGGCCAGCGGCGAAAGCTCTTGCCCGACGGCAGCGATCTTTCCGTCCCGGACATAGACTTCCACCGGGCGGCCCTCGGCGTTCACAGCATTGATGAGCAGCATGATTTTTTACCTCCCTGTTCGTGATTCGGATAGGCGGATGCGGGTCCCGAGACCCGCGGACAGGCAAAAAAAAGAACTTTTCCACAAATGGAAAAGTTCAGAAAGCGAAAAAAGGAAACACGGAACCCACCGCAAAAACGGCTGCAAACTGCTTTTTCAGTTTTGCGCTCATCTTTGACAGCATCCGTCCGCTTCTCCTTTTCATCTGCGATTCATTTCGTTATATTTTAGCATAGAAACGCAAAATGTGTCAATGCTTCCGGCCTTTTTTCTGTGTGAAAAGGTTTTGGCTCTATCCCGCGGATTTTTGGCTACTATACCAAAAAACGTTTTCCCGCCGGGATTTCCCCTGCGGCAGGGGGGATTTTTCGGTTCAATTCCTAGCAGAGTGCTGTACATTGAAGTTCACATGTGTTATTATATTGGTATATCAGAAAAGAGAGAGAGCCGTCCCGGACGGCACAGAGGAAAAGGGAGGTTTTTTCCCATGAGCTTACTGGAGGATGCGCGGAATATCCAGCGCAAAGATCCTGCGGCCCGCAGCGTACTGGAAGTGATCCTGCTCTACCCCGGTTTTCACATTCTGGTCTATCATCGCATCGCACACTGGCTGTACGAGCATAAACACTTCTTCCTGGCACGGTGGGTCAGCCAGCACGGACGGCACAAGACCGGCATTGAGATCCACCCCGGTGCCAGGATCGGCAAGTGCCTGTTCATCGACCACGGCATGGGCATCGTGTTCGGCGAGACCACCGAGATCGGCGACAACTGCACCATCTACCACGGTGTCACCCTGGGCGGCACCGGCAAGGATACCGGCAAGCGCCACCCCACCTTGGGCGACAACGTCCTGATCGGTGCGGGCACCAAGGTGCTGGGCCCCGTCTATATCGGTGACAACGCCCGCATCGGTGCCGGCAGCGTGGTGCTGAAGAACCTGCCCGCCAACTGCACGGCCGTGGGTGTGCCCGCCGAGGTGGTGCGCATCAACAACAAGGCCGTCAATCCTGCCGATGATCTGGACCAGCAGGATCTGCCGGATGTGGTCGCCCAGCGCCTCACCGACCTCGACCGCCGGATCGGCGCACTGGAAAACGCCGCGCAGGGTGATGTTCCCCCCAGCATCCACGAGGTCCTCCAGAAACAACAGCAGTCTTAACAGAAAGACCCGCCGCACTACCGTGCAGTGGGTCTTTTTTCGTGTTATCTGCAGCGCTCCTCGCAGAATTCCTTCACTTTCTGCGCAGCCGCGGCCACCAGCTGGCCGACGGGCTGATCCGGCACCCCCACCACGATGTTCTCGCAGTGGTTGATGGGCACCAGTACACGGGTCGCCGGGCTCTGGCAGACAGCCGCTGCCATGGCCGGGGTGATCTCCCCCAGCAGGGCATCCGCGATGACGATGCCGATGGGCCCCACGATGATGTCGGCATTGCGGCAGTTCACCACCACGGCGTTCTCGCCGGTGGCAGCCCGGGCAGCCCCGGCTTTGAGCATGGCCGAAGCCGCCATGCTGTTGGTGCCCACCGCTGTGAGCCGGACCCCGGGGCAGGCCCCGGAAATGGCGGTCACCAGCTGACGGCCCAATCCGCCGCCCTGCCCATCAATGACAAGGACATTCATCAGAAGTCGATCTCCTCCAGGCGCAGCAGAGCGAGGATGTAGATTTTCAGAGCCTCCAGCAGCTTGTCGATGGGAGCCGCCTCATTGGCACCGTGCATGGGGCCGCCGAACTCGGGCAGGACCATGTCGCTGTGTTCCGGGCCGAAGCTGACCGCATAGGGGAAGTGGCGGGCATAGGTACCGCCGCCCATGGTGAAGGGGGTGGCGTTCTCGCCGGTGACTTCATTGTAGGTATCGATACAGGCCTTGATGGCCGGGGTGTCTGCCTCAATGTAGAAGGGCTTTGCGCCCTCCACCTTTTCCAGAGCAGCACCGGTGCCGATGGCCTCCCGGATCTGCTGTGCCATCTTCTCGGCGGTGGTACAGGTGGGGTAACGGCTGTCCATGGTCTGGACGATCCGGCCGTCCCGCATGAAGATCCGGCCGCCGATGACGGTCAGGGGGCCGAAGGGGCCGTCGGCGCAGTCGATGCCCAGACCTGCGCCTGCAGTGGATGTGTGCAGCTTCTGCAAAGCTTCCAGATAAGCCCGCTCTGTCTCATTGCACAGACCGTTGTCCAGCAGGTAGTTCACCACCAGACCGATGGCGTTGACGGTGCCCTCAGGCATGGCGGCGTGGCCGCTCTTGCCCCAGCCGCGGATGCGGACACAGCTGCCTTCCGGCTCCAGCGTGATGTTGGGGGCGTTCTTCAGCTTGGTGATATCGGTCTCCACCAGTGCGCTGGCGCGGTCGGGCACGGCATTGTTGGCAACGCCGCCCTCAAACTCCCGGATCTCGCCATTGCACACCGGGCTCACCAGCTCGGCCCCGAAATGGCCCTTCTCGCCGTTGCAGACCGGGAACTCGGCATCCGGGGTGAAGCAGAAGACCGGAGCGGGGTAATTCTTCAGATAGTACTCCACATCCTGCATATTGGTCTCTTCGTTGTCGCCGATGAGGGCGCGGATGGGATAGCGCAGGGAGATGCCCTCTTCCTTCAGGAACTTCAGGGCATACAGGGTGGCCACCATGGGGCCCTTGTCATCCGCCACACCGCGGCCGATCAGCCAGCCGTCCCGGATCTGCATCGTGAAGGGGTCCTCCGTCCAGCCGTTGCCCTGGGGCACCACGTCCACATGGCAGATCGTGGCCAGATACTTCTCGGCATCCGCACCGGGCAGCTCGGCATAGCCGATGTAGTTTTCGCAGTTGCGGGTAGCAAGACCCATGCCTGCTGCCAGCTCCAGCGTTTTGTCCAGCGCCGCGCGGGCACCTTTGCCGTAGGGTGCGCCCTCTTCCGGGGCACTCTGTACGCTGTTGATGGACACCAGCGCTGCAATGTCCTGCAGCAGTTGCTCTTTGTTCGCCGCAATGAAGGCGTCGATCTTCTGATTCAAGGCCTGATCCATGATTGCTTCGTCCTTTCTTTGGTCATAAAGACACATCGCTGTCTATTTTAGCATATTTCACAGCGTTTTACCAGCACACACTTTTTTCAGTGTACCGCAAACAGGCTGCTGGCCGCTCCCAGCACACCGGCACTGGCAAGACCCATGATGACACCGGCCAGCAGCACACCGCCCATGCAGGCGACGAGGACATCCTTGAACTTCATGTCCAGGATGGAACCGGCCAGGGTCCCGGTCCAGGCACCGGTGCCGGGCAGCGGGATGCCCACGAACAGCAGCAGCGCCACCGTCAGGCCCCGGCCTGCCTTGGCTTCCAGCTTCCGGCCGCCCTTTTCGCCCTTGACGATGAAGAACTTGCACACCGGCCCGATGACCGGCTTGTTGTAGCCCCAGATGAGGAACCGCCGGGCAAACAGATAGATGAAGGGCACCGGCAGCATATTCCCGATGACGCAGATCAGATAGGTGGGCAGGGCGGGCAGCCCCAGCCCCAGCCCCACGGGGATGGCACCGCGCAGCTCAATGACCGGCACCATGGAAATGAAAAACACCAGCAGATAGTTTCTGAGCATTTGTTCTTCTCCTTCTCAGCAGCTCTCACAGGTCGATGACCAGCTCCACCGGGCAGTGGTCGGAGCCAAAGATCTCGTTGTGGATCTCGGCCGCCGTCACCTTGTCGGCGATGCGGTCCGAGACCAGAAAATAGTCGATGCGCCAGCCTGCGTTCTTCTCGCGGGCATGGAAGCGGTAGCTCCACCAGCTGTACTTCACTTCCTCCGGGTGAAGGGTGCGGAAGGTGTCGGTAAAGCCTGCCGCCAGCAGTTCGGTCATCTTGCCGCGCTCCTGGTCGGTAAAGCCCGCATTCATCCGGTTGGTCTTAGCGTTCTTGATGTCGATCTCCTCATGGGCCACATTCAGGTCCCCGCAGAGGATCACCGGCTTTTGGGCATCCAGCGCCAGCAGATAGGCGCGGAAGGCGTCCTCCCACTGCATCCGGTACTCCAGCCGCTTCAGCCCGTCCTGGCTGTTGGGCGTGTAGCAGTTGACCAGCCAGAATCCCGGATACTCCAGCGTCAGCACCCGGCCCTCGTGGTCATGCTCCTCGATGCCGATGCCGGTGGTGACGGCCAGCGGTGCCTGTCTGCACCAGCAGGCCGTGCCGGAGTAGCCCTTCTTCTCGGCGGAGTATGTATATTCCGTATATCCTTCCGGGGCAAAATCCGCCTGACCCGGCTGCATCTTGGTCTCCTGCACCGAGAACACGTCGGCATCCAGTGCGGCAAAGCTCGCGGCAAAATCATGGGTCAGACAGGCCCGCAGGCCGTTGACGTTCCAGCTGATGAATTTCATGCGGGGTCCCTTTCTTTTATGCGTGATACTTCGATTTCCATGCACCGCTCTGGAACCGGGTCACAAAGCAGATGACGCGGCAGATCCAGTCGATGACCATGGCGATCCAGACGCCCACAGCGCCCCAGCCCATCCGGACGCAGAGCAGATAGCTGAAGCCCAGACGCCAGATGGCCATGCTGAGGATGGACACGATCATGGTGAACTTCACATCGTTGGCCGCGCGCAGGGCGTTGGGCAGCACGAAGGAGGAAGGCCACAGGAACAGGCCGCTGCCTGCATGGATGCGCACCAGCAGGATCGCCAGCTCCATGGTGGCACCGGACAGGGCATAGATGCCCACCAGCGGCTTCAGGAACAGCAGGATGACACCGTTGGAGATGCCCATGGAGAGGTACGCCCAGAGCAGCAGCTTCCGGGTGTAGTGGATGGTCTGTTCGTTGTCCCCGGCACCCACGCAGCGGCCCACCACCGTGATCATGGCAAGGCTGATGGCCTGTCCGGGGATGCAGCCCATGCCGTCCAGATTGTTGGCCACCGCGTTGGCGGCGATCTGCACCGTGCCGAAGGTGGAGATCATGCTCACCACCAGAATGCGGCCTGCCTGAAACAGGCTGTTCTCAAAGGCGGAGGGGATGCCGATGCCCAGGATGCGCTTTGCCATCCGGCCGTCCAGCCGGACAGTGCGGGGCACCGTGAGCATGTGCCCCTTCTGGTAGCAGCGGTTCAGGATCAGGACCGCCGCCACCACGCGGGAGACCACGCTGGGCCAGGCCACGCCGTCCACCCCCATGCCCAGCACGAAGATGCAGACCGCATTGCCCACGATATTGATGATGTTCATCAGGATGCTGATCTGCATCGAGATCCGGGAGTTGCCCATGCTGCGGAACAGGGCCGCACCAGCGTTGTACAGTGCCAGGAACGGGTAGCTCAGGGCCGTGATCCGCAGGTACAGCACACCGGCCTCCAGCACGTCGGCTTCGATGCTGCCATAGCACAGCCGGATCATGGGCCGGGCCAGCACAAAGCAGAAGGCTCCCACGCCCACGCCCAGCAGTGCGCTGAGCAGGACCAGCTGGCCGGAGCTGGCATCCGCGCGCTTCTGCTCCTTTGCGCCCAGATACTGGCTCACCACCACCGCGCCGCCGGTGGCCAGCGCCGCAAACAGCACAATGATGAGGTTGTTGATCATATCCACCAGGCTGACGCCCGAGATGGCGGCCTCGCCGCAGCGGGAGACCATCATGGTATCGGCCATGCCCACCGTCACGGCCAGGAGCTGCTCCACCAGCAGCGGGCCCACCAGCTTCAGCAGATCCTTCTGGCTGAACAGCGGAGCCCGCCCCCCGGCGGTCTTGTTTTCTGCGATCGTCTGTTCCATTTTATTCCTTTCCGCCGTGTCTCCGCACCCTTGAAACGGTGCGGCGGCATCTCATTCTCACAGATGATTTTATGATAACACAGCCTCCGGGCCTTGTAAAGATGCCCTGTTGCATCCAAGTTGAAATCGCAGAGCTTGTTTCATTACTTTGCTCAATCAATCTCCTCTAAATTTGTGCGTTGTGCCAAAATTGCGGTTTTTGCTCGAATAAGAGAACTTTTTTCTAAAAAAGCTCTTGTAATTTTCTGTGAAAAGTGTTATCTTGTATCCAACAAGAGCAGCGGTTGGATACAAAGCGAAGCGACGCAGTTTCCGCCCCGGGCTCTTGGGTCCATCCTTCTATTTATAATGCTATTTTCTTCATTTACCTTCTTATCATTTACCCTGTCCTTCCGAGGACAAAAAAGCGATCCCCCAACCTGCACGGGGGATCGCTTTTTTTGCTTTTTTGTCTGGTTCAGCGCTCGGTCAGTTTCCGGAACGCTTCCCGCACCTCGCCGGAGAAGTACAGCGTCCCCAGCGCACAGACCGGACCGCTGCCGCCCAGCGCAACAGCCCGGGCCACACCGGCTTCCACGGTGGGGGCGGGCTCTGCCCTGCCGCCCCGGACCCGGATGCGTTCCGCCAGCGTCTTGGCCGGCATTGCCCGGGGTGTGCTGGCCGCCACGGTGACGAACTGCTCTGCCAGCGGCAGCAGCAGTTCCAGCATCTCGTCCACGTCCTTGTCGGCCATGATGCTCAGCAGGAACACGAACTTCTGCCCGGGGAACCGGTCCCGCAGGCTCTGCACCGTGGCCCGCATCCCGTGGGCGTTGTGGCTGCCGTCCAGCAGGAAGGCCGGGGTATGCCGCAGCAGCTCGAACCGGCCCGGCCAGCGCACCGTCTCCAGCCCGGTGCGGATGGCCTGCTCCGGGATGTTCCACCCCCGGCCCCGCAGCACCCGCAGGGCCGTGATGGCCACAGCGGCGTTCCTGGGCTGGTAGCTGCCGATGAGGGGCAGCCGGACCCCGTTCAGTCCGTCAAAATCAAAGGTGACAGCATCCAGACTGCCGTCCCCCATCTTCAGTTTCCCGAAATCCACCACCGTCAGGGGGGCCCCCTGCTCTGCCGCTGCCCGGGCGATGACGGCATCGGCTTCGGGCACACCGCCGTAGCTCACCACCGGGCTGCCGGGCTTGATGATCCCCGCCTTGGCCGAGGCGATGTCGGCGAGGGTGGGGCCCAGCTCCTTCACATGGTCCATCCCCAGCGCCGTGATGACCGCGCACTCCGGGGGATCGATGACGTTGGTGGAGTCCAGCGTACCGCCCAGCCCCACTTCCAGCACCACGATGTCGCAGCGGCGCTCAGCAAAGTACAGCATTCCCAGCGCCGTGATGATCTCGAACTCAGTAGGCACGTCGGCCATGGCGTCGGCGGCGGGGCGCACCCGCTCCACCAGCCGCACCAGCTCCTGATCCGGGACCTGCTCCCCGTCCACCTGGATGCGCTCGTTGAACCGATTGATGAAGGGCGAGGTGAACAGCCCCACCCGGTACCCCGCCGCCTGCAGGCAGGAGGCCAGCATGGCCGCCGTGCTGCCCTTGCCGTTGGTGCCCGCCACATGGACGAACTTCAGCGCCTTGTGGGGGTCGCCCAGCGCCGCCAGCAGGGTGCGGGTCCGTTCCAGACCCGGCTTGTGCCCCGCCCACTGGACGGCATGGATGTAATTCAGTGCAGATTCGTAATCCATAGCGTTCTCCTTGCCCGCCGTTTTATTTTACCGCTACCCGGCGCAGGGCTTTGTTCTCCAGCAGGAGCCGCACCAGAAGCGCGTTCACGATGGCAAGGACCACGGCGTTGGGGATCCGGGTCACCAGCAGCGACCACGGATAGTTATAGAACAGGTGCAGGGCCAGCGAGTTGATGACCACCGAGCCCACCAGATGGCCCGCCGCAGTGCTGCACTGGAGCCGCAGCCCCAGCTTCAGCCCGGGCAGGCGGCGGAACACAAGGCCGGACACCAGACCCACCGAGCCGGCCCCCAGCGTGATCAGCGGGTTGATGGCGTAGCCGGACAGAGTGCCGCCGATGAGGTCGGCCAGCGCCCCCACTGCGAAGCCCCCCGCCGGGCCGAACCAGACCGCCGCCAGATGGGTGGGCAGCGCCCCGAGGTTGAACCGGACAAAGCCGGTGGAGATGGTGAACACCCTTGCAAACACGATGCTCATGGCCGTCAGCAGGGCCAGCATCACAAGTGTGCGGACGGAATTTCTGGACTGTTTCATATCAATTGTCCTCCCCTTTCCGGGATCTTCTGCGGGGCGGACAGAAAACGCCCTCCCCTGTGACAAACCGCACAAAGGAGGGCGTGATTCAACGTTTCACATCCAGACAAGGCCGCGCAGACGGTCTCGCCTGCACCCAAGTCCATGCAGCAGCGGGATGCAGACCATGCACCGCGGGTCTCCCTTCGTCCGCAGCAC
>CAKSZU010000061.1 GCA_934526125.1 uncultured Faecalibacterium sp.
ATGATATCCTTGATGATCTTGTTCAGGGCGGTGCCCATGTGGATGTTGCCGTTTGCATACGGAGGGCCGTCGTGCAGGACAAACTTGGGCTTGCCGTCGTTGTGCTTGATCAGGTTGTTGTACAGGTCGTTCTTCTCCCAGTCCTCCAGCATGGCGGGCTCCTTCTTGGGCAGACCGGCACGCATCTCGAACAGGGTCTTCGGCAGATTCAGGGTACTGTCGTACTGAGACTTATTCTTAGCCAATGGTTACACACTCCTCTAGTTTTCTACTTAGGATCACTCGCTGAACTTGACGCCCTTGAAAGCAGCATAATCCGGGTCGGCGGCCGCATCCTCAGCGGCAGGTGCCGGGGGCGGGTCCAGCTTGAGCTGGCTCTCGTCCTGTGCCCAGAACTCCTCGCTGCTCTTCTCGGCAGGCTCCTCGTCCGGGGCAGCGTCCGCCTCCGGCTGTGCCTCGGCCTCCGCGATCTCCTCGGTGACGGCGGCAGCCGTGGTGGGCTCCTCGGCAGGAGTCTCGGCATCTGCCGGGGCATCCGCCTGCTCTGCCTCTTCTTCCTTGTGGAACTCGGGCAGACGGCTCAGGGACTCCACATGGCTGCGGTAGAGGTTCAGCACATCGGACTTGAAGCGGGTCACTTCCAGCCGGACACGGTCATATTCGCGCTCCTGGGCAAGCTTTTTCTCGTTTGCCTCGTTGATGATCTCATCCGCGCGGTCACTTGCCTTCTGCAGCAGCTCGTTGGCATCCCGGATGATATCATCACCGCGCAGGTTGGCGCGATGCAGGATCTCTTCCGACTTCTGGTTGGCTTCGCGGATGACGTTCTCACCCATCCGCTGGGCATTGATCAGCGCGCTCTTGAGCATATCGCCGTCCGCCTCGTAGCCTTCCATCTCCTTGTGGAGCCGCTGGTTCTCGGCGGTCAGCTCGGCGATCTGACGGCGGAGTTCTTCCGCCTGGGCATCGTCCTGCTTGAGCTGCTCCTCGACCTTGTCCAGAAAACGGTCCACATCCTCCGTCCGGTAGCCGCGGAGGTTCTTTTCAAATTGCACAGAGCGCACATCCTGCGGGGTCAGCATAATGGTTTCCTCCCTTTACTTCAATACTGGAAAAATTCGATGATCGATCGGTCTTTCCTGCTTTTGCCGGGCAGGGCCGTCAGGCCGAACCGCCCTTTGCCGCGCACGGTGAACACATCGCCCTCATAGACCGGGGCGTGGATGCTGTCGGCCGGCAGGTGGTTGATCTCCACCCGGCCCGCCGTCACCAGCTCGGCCGCCATGCCGCGGCTGCAATGGAGCATCGCCGCCAGCACGGCATCCAGCCGCAGGGAGGACACCGTTGCCGTCTGCAGCGTACGCTCTGCCTGCGGGAAGGCCGGGACTTCTTCCGGCGGCAGCAGTTCCGTCGTGACCTCAGTCCGGCCCACCTGCAGCAGCTCCCGGCAGATCAGCTGAGCCGCCGGTTCCAGCGCAAATACCCAGGCCGTGCCCGGGGTGTCGGCGGGGAGGACGATGTCCCCCAGCGCCTCCCGCCGGAGTTCCAGCCCCATCAGGCTGCCAAGGTAATCCTTGTGCCCCGGCAGTGCCGTGCCGGAAAGGGCCCGGCAGACCAGCTTCACACAGCAGAGCGGGTTGGCCGGGCAGCTGCCCTCCGGTTCGATGCAGAGCAGCTTGCGCTCCGCATCGGGCCAGCCGCCGTCAAAATGATACTCCTGCTCCGGCACGTCCGTGCGGTTCAGCGCCGCCTTTGCCAGATCCTGTTCCCGGTCGCTCAGGAAGCCGGAATAGCGGGCAATGCCGCGGCTTCCGGCGGTGCGGGCAAGATCTTCGATATGCCGCATGAGATACCGTTCTTCATCGCTGCGGGCAGGGACAAAGCCCCGCACCGCTCTGGGAGCAGGATCAATAGAACGCGCCATTGTTCTCCAGCTCATCCAGCAGATCGCCCATGATATCCACGTTGTACGGGGTGATGATGAAGGTGCTGTTGGCAACACGCTTGATCTGGCCATTGTTGGCATAGGCAACACCGGACAGGAAATCCACCAGGCGGCGGGAGACTTCCTTGTTGGTGGACTCGAGGTTCAGGACCACGGTGCGCTTGTTGTTCAGGTGGTCCGCAATGGTGCTGGCATCCTCAAAGCGCTCGGGCTTGACCAGAACGACCTTGAGCTGGGTGGTGGCATGAATGTTGACCACCTTGTTCTTCTTGGCATTGCTCTCAGTCAGCTCATCCTCTGCGTCGTCTGCGCCGACACCAAGGCCGCTGTTGTTGTTCACCATCTGGGGGGCGTCATCAATGTACTGATCATCGTAATCGTCCTCGCCACCGAAAAGCCCGGTTTTGATCTTATCCACGAAAGACATAGTATCTGCTCCTTTCATTCGGGCAGCCGCTGCTGCCTGCGCCTTTGCAAAGAGATGCAAATAGCTTCTCTTATTATCCGATTTTTTACTCCAGATGTCAATAACTACAAAAGTTTTCCATCATACAAATTTTGTCCCGAAACGATGATCTCGTCATAAAGGCGGACTTCACTGACCGAATTGGCGGTCCCACTGGGCAGAACGATCCGGTAATCGCCGTCCGTCACCAGCGGATGGGCATCGTCCACCGGGTCGATGCGGCAGAAGCGGGCCAGGTTGCCGTACTTGACGTAGACGCCGGGGATGTAGTTCTCGCCCTGCTCCTCTGCCTCGGAGCCGTCCTCCTTGAGGTAGTGCACCGCCGCTGCGGGCACCCGCAGGCCGGTGGTGCGGCCCACGATGATCTGGGCATCGGCGCAGTTCAGGCGCAGCACGTCGCCGTTGATGATCTCGCAGGAGATGACGAACCGGGCGATCCCGTTTTCCGAGTCGATCTCCACCTCAGAGACCTTTGCCTTCAGGGGCGTTTCCACCTGCCCGGGGAACCGGATCTCCACGCTGCCGGAGAGGGGCTTGCCATCCTTCCCCAGAAGCTTCTCCGCTTCCTTGGCCGTGCAGACCCCGGCATAGCGCCAGGTGAACCCGGAGACGATCTTTCCGGCGCAGCCGTCCAGCGCGACCTCCGGCGAGGACTCCGCATAGGCTTTCAGCCCGGCGGCGTCCAGCGCAAGGATATCCTCCGCCCCGGCATTCAGCCGCCCGGTGCTGGAGCTGCGGATGAAGTAGCCGGTCTGGGGGGCCGTGATCTGGGTCGGATTGCCCAGCTGGGACTGCACCGAGGCAGCCTGCTGGGTCAGGGCCGTGATCTGGTCCGAGAAACCCGCCACCTCGCCGGTGATGACCCAGAGCCGGTTCTGGGACAGGATATAGTCCTCCTTCTCAGCGTCGGTGTCCTCATAGTCGCCGCAGTCCAGCGAATCCATCAGGTCGTACAGGGCAGCCGAGCGGTTCTTGCGCAGGGATTCCAGCTGCAGGGAGGTGGTGTTGTTCTGGGAGCGCTGCAGCAGGTCGATCTGGTCGTTGATCTGGGTCAGCTGCTGGCGCAGGGTGGCCTGGATGGCATCGCTGTACACTTCCGCCACCGCCGTCCCGGCCGACACACGCTCGCCGTCCGCCGCCAGATACCCCAGGGTCCCGCTGCCGGAAACATAGCTTTCATCAAACAGGAGGACGCCCTCTGCATCGATGGTATCCTCCACCGTGGCCAGAAGGGCCGTTTCGTAGGTGTTGGGCGGGAACAGGACCTGCATGGCCTGATATCCCACATAAACCGCCGCCAGCAGCAGGAACCCGATGACGACCGCCGCCAGCGTTTTCAGTCCGCCGGCCAGCTTTTCCCGGTTTTCTTCCTGCATTTCTCTCATCCTTTCGCCAAAAATTCACGGACCTGCTCCGCGGCCCGCTCCCGGACATCCGGGGCCGAAGCATCCAGCCAGACCACGCCCTCCATGTGGCGGAACCAGGTCAGCTGGCGCTTGGCATAGTTGCGGGAAGCCTGCTTCAGCTTTTCCACACAGGGAGCCAGCGGGCTTTCCCCTTCCCAATATGGGAAGAACTCTTTATAACCGATGGCCTGTGCCGCCGTGCGGAAGCGGTCGCGGTTTTCCCACACAGTCCGGGACTCTTCCAGCAGACCGGCTTCCATCATCTGATCCACCCGCCGGTCAATGCGGCGGTAGAGCTGCGCGCGTTCCTGGAAATCCAGCCCGAGGATCAGGGAGCGGTAGGGCTTTTCCCGCGGGAGGGACTCAGCCTTCTGCTCGCTGAGCTTTTTCCCGGTCGCCCGGTAGTGTTCCAGCGCCCGCAGGACCCGGACATGGTTGTTGGGGTGGATGGCCGCCGCCGCTTCCGGGTCCACGGCCTGCAGCTGGGCATACATGGCATCCCCGCCTTTTTCGGCCAGTTCCGCCGCCAGCTGCTCCCGCAGGCCCTCCGGCGCTTTTTCTTCGGTGAAGCGCACACCGTACAGAAAGCTCTGCACATACAGCCCGGTGCCGCCCACCAGGACCGGCAGATGCCCCCGGGCGGAGATCTCCTGTTCCAGCCGCCCGGCCAGAGCCGTGAAATCGGCCACGCTGAACAGCTGATCCGGCGTCAGCAGATCGATGCCGTGATGCGGGACACCGCAGGCTTCTTCCTCGGTCACCTTGGCGGTGCCCACATCCAGGCCGCGGTAGACCTGCATAGAGTCCGCACTGATGATCTCGCCCTGAAACTGCTTTGCCAGTGCCACGCCCAGCGAAGTCTTGCCGGAAGCGGTGGGGCCTACCACCGCCACAACGGGATGCTTGCAGTTACACGATACGTCCAAACTGTTTTTCCAGCTCCTTCCGGGTCAGTTTCAGGACGCAGGGGCGTCCGTGGGGGCAGAAGGGCGGCACCTCGCCCGAGAGGATCTTCTCCGCCAGCGCCATCAGCTCCTGCGGAGAGGACCTGTCCCCCGCCTTGATGGCGGCGCGGCAGGAAATGGAGTGGAGTACCCACTCGGTCTTTTCGCTCAACGCATCGCGGCTGCCCTTCGAAAGCTTGTCTGCCAGCTCCACCAGAAGGTCTTCGGCGCTGCCCTGCTCCACATCGGCAGGGACCGAGCGCAGGAACACGCTGTTGCCGCCGAAATCGTCGATCTCCAGTCCGGCATTCTCCAGAAGGTCGAGGTTCGCCAGCAGGGCCGTTTTTTCCTCTGCCGAAAGCTCCACTACCACCGGCTCCAGCAGCAGCTGTGCCGGGACATCGCCGTAGGTGGCTGCCAGCTTTTCAAAGAGCTGCCGCTCGTGGGCGGCGTGTTTATCAATGATGCAGACCTCATCTCCCCGCTCGGCGAGGATATAAGTGCGGAACAGTTCTCCCACATAGCGCAGCGGCTCCGGACCTTCCTGCACATCAAAGCCCATCTGCTCCGGGACAGCCTGCGGCTGCGGAGGTTCTGCTTCCGGGGCAGGCTCTGTCCGGGGGGCAGGGGTCCACGCCGCCATGTGATCCTGGGTATCGGGCAGGTCGGCCCCTTCCGGCTCAATGTCCAGTGCGCCCTCGCCCAGCGCCGCGGCAAAGGCCGGAGCTTCCGGTTCCGGTTCGGATTCCGGCACAGGGCTGTGCAGGGTGACGTTCTGCCGCACCGGTGCCGTGGATGCAACCGTTGTCCATGTGTGTTCCGGCGTTTTCACGCCCGGAGACGGCAGAATATCCGGGTGATCTTCCGCGGGTTCGGCCCGCCGCAGGGCGGCCGGAGCCGCCGCAGGCGCTGCCCCGGCAGATACCGGGTCCGCATCCGCCCGGGCAGCAGACGGATGGAGTATGCCAGGCTCTGCCTGCCCCGAAATCACGGCAGAAAGCCCTGTAAAGTTATCTCGCTTTACATCGTTTTTTGTCGAATTATCAGAATTATTTGAATTGTTGGATTTTTCGTTGTCTTTCTCATTCTCAAAGGCAAAGAGCCGTTCTCCGGTGCCCGGCTGGGCCAGTGCCAGCTTTACGGCATGGTAGACCAGGTCGAAAATGTCATTTTCCCGGGCAAAGCGCACTTCGGTCTTGGCCGGGTGGACGTTCACATCCACCAGATCCGCCGGCATTTCCAGAAGCAGGATTCCTCCAGGGAACTTGCCCTGCATGGTGGTGCCCTTGAAGGCCATTTCCATGCCTGCCATCATGGTGCGGTTGCGCACATAGCGGCCGTTGATGTAGAAATACTGCATGCTCCGGCTGGCGCGGCAGCTCTTGGGCTGGGTGATGAGTCCCCACACCCGGTAGACGCCTTCCCGGTTGTCCAGCTCCACCAGATCCCGGCTGAACTCCCGGCCCAGCACGGCGTAGGCCGCACTGCGCAGCTGTCCGTCGCCGGGGGTGACGTACTGCAGCTTCCCTTCCCGGACGAACTTGAAGCTGACCTCCGGATGGCTCAGGGCCACATGGGCCACGATGTCCGCCACAAAGGTCCCCTCACTGGAGTCTTTTTTCAGGAACTTCATCCGGGCAGGCGTGTTGTAGAACAGGTCCCGCACCCGGATCGTGGTGCCCACACTGCGGGCACCAGGTTCCAGCGGGAACTCCTTCCCGCCTTCGATCCGGTAGACGGATGCGCACTCGTCCTGCTCGGTCCGGGTCAGCACCTCCACCCGCGCTACGCTGGCGATGGAGGCCAGCGCCTCGCCGCGGAAGCCCAGGGTATGGATGTGGTTCAGGTCCTCTTCGGTCCGGATCTTACTGGTAGCATGGCGGATGAAGGCCGTAGGGATATACTCTGCCTCAATGCCGGAGCCGTTGTCGCTGATCTCGATCATCTTCACGCCGCCGGACTCAATGCTGACCGTGATCTGGGTCGCACCGGCATCGATGGCGTTTTCCAGCAGTTCCTTTACCACGGAAGCCGGGCGCTCTACCACTTCACCGGCTGCGATCAGCTCGGCGGTGTGCTTGTCCAGTACATGAATGACTGCCATAGTGTTCCCTCCCCTGTTCGTTTCTTATTTTCCGGGAAATCAGCCGTTCAGGCTGCCCTTCAATGTCTTTTTGAGTTCGTACAGGAAATTCAGCGCCTCGATGGGGGTCAGTGTCTCCACATCCAGTGCGTCCAGTTTTTCCAGTACCTCGCTGGGCACGGCAGGCGAATTGTACTCCTGCAGTGCATCAAAATCCATCTGCTCCACCCGGTTCTTGGGGGCAGTGGCTTCCAGCGTCCGCAGCACCTCGTGGGCGCGGCGGGTCACCGTGCCGGGCAGACCGGCCAGCTTGGCCACCTCAATGCCATAGCTGTCATCGGCGGGGCCGCGGATGATCCGGCGGAGGAACGTGATGTCCTCGCCCCGTTTCTTCACGGCGATGTTATAGTTCTTGACACCCTCCACAGAGCCTTCCAGATCGGTCAGCTCGTGATAATGGGTGGCAAACAGTGTCTTGCAGCCCAGCCCCTTGGCCGGGTCGGTGATGTGCTCCACCACGGCCCGGGCAATGCTCATGCCGTCAAAGGTGGAGGTGCCGCGGCCGATCTCGTCCAGCACCACAAGGCTCTTGCGGGTGGCATTCTTCAGGATCTCGGCCACCTCAGTCATCTCGACCATAAAGGTGGACTGTCCGGCCGACAGGTCGTCCGACGCACCGATGCGGGTGAAGATGGCATCCACCACACCCACATGGCATTCTTTTGCCGGGACGAAGGCGCCGATCTGCGCCATCAGAGCGATCAGGGCATTCTGACGCATATACGTTGATTTACCGGCCATGTTGGGGCCAGTGATGATCAGGCAGCGGTCTGTGGTGCAGTTGAGGGTCGTATCGTTCGGGACGAACAGGCTGCCCTTGAGTACCTGTTCCACCACCGGATGCCGACCCTCCACAATGGTCAGCTCGTCGCTGTCGTCCACGACGGGGCGGCAGTAGTTGTTCTCGGCGGCCACCTGCGCCAGCGCCGCCAGAACATCCAGTTCCGCCACGGCATTGGCGGTGCGCTGGATCCGGTCCAGCTGTGCGCCGATGCTTTCCAGCAGTTCGGTGAACAGGCGGTGTTCCAGCGCAATGAGCCGCTCGTGGGCACCCAGGATCTTGCTTTCCAGCTCCTTCAGCTCCTGGGTGATGTAGCGCTCGCCGGTGGTCAGGGTCTGCTTCCGGATATAGGTCTCCGGCACCATGTTCTTGTAGCTGTTGCTGACCTCGATGTAGTAGCCGAACACATGGTTATAGCCGATCTTCAGTTTCGGGATGTTGGTCTCCTGCCGCAGACGGGTCTCCAGCTGGGCCAGCACCCCCTTGGTGTTGTCCCGGATGGAACGCAGCTCGTCCACTTCCGGGTGGTAGCCCTTGGCAATGACGCCGCCGTCCTTCAGGGTCGAGGGGGCCTCGGGGTCCACGGCCGCGAAGATCTTGGTCTTGATGTCGGTCAGCGGATCGATCCGGGCTGCCAGCTCCGAAAGCTCTGCGCAGCCGCAGCTCTCGGCCTGCTGACGCAGACCGGGCAAGCGCTCGCAGGTCTGGGCCATGGCGTAGATCTCCTTGGGGGTCGCCGAGCCGTAGACCGTGCGGGTCATCATGCGTTCCAGGTCTGCAATGTAGTGCAGTTCCTCGGTCAGGTCGCCCCGCTGGACGGTCTGGCGGACGAGGCTTTCCACCGCGTTCAGGCGGTGGTTGATGGCATCGCTGGAGATCAGCGGCTGCTCGATCCAGCTGCGGAGCATCCGCTTGCCCATGGCCGTGCTGGTCTTGTCCAGCACCCAGAGCAGGGTCCCCCGCTTTTCCCGCCCCCGCAGCGTCTCGGTCAGTTCCAGATTGGCCCGGGTGACCTGCGACAGCTGCATGAACTGCGCCTCGTTGTAGCCGATGACGGTTTTCAGCCGCTCGACGCCCTTGATCTGGGTGTCGTGGAGGTATTCCAGCAGGGCCGCCATGGCAAACCGTACCAGACCCTTGGGGTCGATGCAGATTTTTTCGGTCCAGTCCCGGCCGAACTGGTTCTCCAGCGCGATGGCCACAAGGCCCGGGGCGTAGCGCTCTTCCTCCACCAGCTCCACCGAGCAGGTCATGTTCTTCTTGATATAGCTGGTCAGCTCCCGGCAGTCCAGCATCCCGGGGTTCATCAGCACCTCGCTGGGATGGTAGCGGCAGAGCTCCGCGATCACCGCAGGCACGATCTTTTCCCGCTTCAGCTCGGTGACATGGGCCGTGCCGGTGGAAACATCCGCAAAGCAGAGACCGGCGGCGTTCCCTTTCAGGAAGATGCTGGCGATGTAGTTGTTCTTGTCATCCTGCAGCATGCTGCTCTCGATGACGGTGCCCGGGGTGATCACACGGATGATGTCCCGCTTGACCAGCCCCTTGGCCTTGGCCGGGTCCTCCATCTGCTCGCAGATGGCCACCTTGTAGCCCTTGGCGATGAGGCGGGCCGCATAGGTCTCGTAGCTGTGGAAGGGCACACCGCACATGGGTGCCCGCTCCTCCAGTCCGCACTGCTTGCCCGTCAGGGTCAGGTCCAGTTCCCGGGATACCGTCAGGGCATCGTCAAAGAACATCTCGTAAAAGTCGCCGATCCGGTAAAACAGGATCTCGTCCTTGTGCTGTTGTTTGATCTCAAGATATTGCTGCATCATGGGTGACAGCTCTGCCATGGTAATCCGCCTTTCCTGCGGTCGGGACCGCGTATGTTTTCCAGTCGGTTTGCAGGGAGTAACTGCTAATGGAAGCAAAACGCGGCCTGCATCACGCAGCCGCGTTTTCTTCCAAGCTCCTTAGTGGCAGCCGCCGCAGGTAGAGCAGCTTCCGGTGCAGGATGCGCTGGGCTCCTGTACCGTCATGGGGTCGCCGCCGTTCATGGCGGTGTTGATGATGGCGTCGATGTAGTTGACCAGATTCTCACAGTCCTTCTTGGCCTCGTTGTAGGCGATCATGCCTTCGTCGGCCATGATCTTGCCGTACAGCTCGTTGACCTTCTCGTTCAGCTCTGCGATCCGCTCGTCGCTGCGCTCGCTCTTGCCGATCTCATTGTTCAGGTCCATGCGGGCCAGGTTGAACTCGCCGATGAGGTTCTGCAGCTCCTCATCCTTATCGTTGGCCTTCCGGCTCTGATCCAGAGCCAGGTAGCGGGGGTCGGTCTGAAGTGCCATTGCGGCACGCTTGAACAGGTCGATGCAATCCATAAGAATTTTCTCCTTTGATCTGTGATTTTTTTCTGTATTCCAAGGGGGCTTTTCCGCCCCGGGTTCACGCGGTCCGTTCGCCCAGCAGGACCGTGGCGCGGGCACCGGTCAGGTGTACCTGCGCATAGCTGCCCAGCAGGGCCGGGTCTGCGGTGAATTCCACAGTCAGGTTGTTGTCCAGCCGTCCGGAGAGGGTGCCGTCGTTCCGGCCGTAGCCCTCCACCAGCACCCGGACGGTCTGGCCCACCTGCTCTTTGACCAGTGCCATGGCGATCTCGTCCTGCACCTTCAGCAGGCGGGTCATCCGGTCGGTCTTTTCCTTGCGGGGGGTGGGGTCCGGGAAGTCGGCCGCCTTCGTGCCGGTGCGTTTGGAGTAGATGAAGGTGAACAGCTGCATATAGCCGACCTTCTTCACCAGCTCCAGTGTGCCCTGGAAGTCCTCCTCCGTCTCGCCGGGGAAACCCACGATGATGTCGCTGGAGAAGGTGATGCCCGGCACGGTCTTGCGGGCGTACTCAATGAGTTCCAGATACTGCTCAATGGTATAGTGGCGGTTCATCTGCACCAGCAGCCGGTCGGAGCCGCACTGCACCGGCAGATGCAGGTGCTTGCACAGGTGCGGCTGGGCCGCAATGGTATCGATCAGCTTATGGCTGGCGTCCTTCGGGTGGCTGGTCATAAAGCGAATCTGATAATCGCCTGGCACGGTGCAGAGCAGGTTGAGCAGGTCCGAGAAATCGACCTGCTCTTCCAGGCCCTTTCCGTAGCTGTTGACGTTCTGGCCCAGCAGGGTGATCTCCTTGTAGCCGGCCTCCACCAGACCGCGGAACTCGGCCAGGATATCCCCTGGCTTGCGGCTCTTCTCGCGGCCGCGGACGTAGGGCACGATGCAGTAGGTGCAGAAGTTGTCGCAGCCGTACATGATGGGCAGCCAGGCGCGGAACTCGCTCTCCCGCCGGATGGGGATGTTCTCCACGATGACGGGGCGCTGGGCGGGCTCCAGCAGGACCCGCTTGTGCTTCTGCAGCTTCTGGGCGATGAGCTGGGGCAGGGTGTCGATGCCGTCCACACCGAAGACCAGATCCACATAGGGATAGCTCTTGCGCAGCTTTTCCACCACATGCTTCTGGTTGGCCATGCAGCCGCACAGGCCGATCATCAGGCCGGGCTTTTTCTCCTTGAGGCCCTTCAGGGCACCCACATTGCCGAAGACCCGCTGCTCGGCGTGCTCCCGCACGGCGCAGGTGTTGAAGAGGATCAGGTCCGCATCCTCCGGCTTGTCGCACAGGCCGTAGCCGATATCCACCAGCACACCCTTGATGCGCTCGCCGTCGTTGACGTTCTGCTGGCAGCCGTAGCTGTGGACGAAAGCCAGCGGCGGGGTGTCGTAGGCGCTGCGCACCAGTTCCGCCGCCGCGGCGTTATGTTCAAATGCAATGTACTCCAATGAAACCATCCTTCTCCGCCCGGGCTTGTCCCCCGGCGGCGAGCTCTTGGCTCGGTATTTTTCAAAAGCTCATTATAGTATACCCTGTTTTGCCCCCAAGGGCAAGGGCAAAGCGCGAATTTTTCCGTTCAGAACCCGGCCGCCGCCTGCTTGCGGGCGCAGTCCTCGCACAGGCCGAAGAGGACCACAGCGCAGTCCTCCACCACGCCCTTCTGACGGCGCACCAGTTTCATGACCTGCTTTTCGTCCACCTCGGCATCCACAACACAGCCGCAGGCGTTGCAGTACAGGTGGCTGTGCCAGCGCAGGGTATGGTCGAACCGGTCCGCCTTGCCGGGGATGGACACCCGGCGCACTCGTCCGGCTTCCACCAGACTGTTCAGGTTCCGGTAGACTGTCCCGAGGGACAGGCCCGGGCAGGCCGGAGCCGCCTTGTCAAAAATCTCTTCCGCAGTGGGGTGGTCGCAGAGTTCCTCCACCGTCTGCAGCACCAGCTCACGCTGTTTGGAATAACGCATCCTGATTTCTCCTTTCCAGAACGTTATACGTTCTCCTCTCCCTTGATCCTTGCCCAGTAGGACCGGGAGGCCTGTTCGTTTTTATTTTCCCCAAAGGTATAATACTTCACATCTTTCAGCACATCGGGAAGATACTGCTGTTCCACCCAGTGGTTGGGATAATCGTGGGCATATTTGTAGTTCTGCCCCTTTACCAGCGCGTCCTCGCCGTCGTAGTGCTTGTTCTGGAGCTGCCGCGGGATCGGCCCGGTGCGGCCGGCCTGCACATCCGCAATGGCAGCGTTGATGGCATCGTGGGCGCTGTTGGATTTGGGACTGGTCGCCACCAGGATGACCGCATCCGCCAGCGGCAGCCGCGCCTCCGGCAGGCCCACCATATTGGCGGCATCAATGGCCGCCTTGACGATGGGGATGATCTGCGGGTAGGCAAGGCCCACGTCCTCGCAGGCGCAGACCATCAGGCGGCGGCAGGCCGAGGGCAGGTCCCCCGCTTCCAGCAGCCGGGCCAGATAGTGCAGCGCCGCATCCGGGTCGGAGCCCCGCATGGATTTCTGATAGGCAGAGACGATGTCGTAGTGGTCGTCCCCGTCCCGGTCGTACCGCATGGCGGTGCGGCGGGTGACCTGCCGGATCATTTCCAGCGTGATGTGTTTGCCCTCCGGCTCCGGGGCCGCTGCCGTCACCGCAAAGTCGAGACAGCCCAGTGCCTTGCGCAGGTCGCCGCCCGCGCTCTCGGCAAGGTAGGCGCAGGCATCCTCGTCCATCCGGACCGGTGTGCCTTCGCTCTCCGAAAGCTTTTTCAGGGCATTCCGCAGGCCCTGCTCCACGTCCGCCGCCGCCAGCGCCTTGAACTCGAACACCGTGCAGCGGGACAGCAGCGCATTATAGATGTAGAAGTAGGGGTTCTCGGTGGTGGAGGCGAT
>CAKSZU010000062.1 GCA_934526125.1 uncultured Faecalibacterium sp.
AAGGACCTTCTTGCCGCAGTAATTCTGATCGTCGATCGTCTTCTTACCTAAACCCATGGTAATAAACTCCTCTCAAATTCTTTTCGTTCGGAATCGAATTTCAATCGCGCCCGGGGCTTGCCTCCCCGTACATTTCTATTATAGACGAAACCCGTGTGCAATGCAAGAACAGGTGATAGATATTTTATTAACAAACTTTTCATGCAGAAACCCCGAAATGTGGTGATTTTGCCGGAAGTTCATTTTGCCCCTGTTTTTTTCGCACCCAAAGATCCCAGAAAAAATAGGAAAACATCGTTTTTGCCCAATATCGATAACGCTTTTCCCGAAGTTGCAGCCGCATCATCTCTCCTGCGTACAGATAGAATCCCGTCTTTGCTCTGGGATATCCTTCCTGCATGAATTGAGCGTTATTGCTGTATTTTACCACAAGTTCCCGGCAGACCTGTGCATAACCCGCTTTTGCTGTTTTCTGAATCAACGGCTCCTCTGCATACAGCTCCACGATCTTTTGCCAGGCATCCATCTCGGTCAGTTTTCCCGTAAAATAACCACACCGTGTCATGGACTCCCCACTATGATAATAGAAATACAGCTGACTTTCCACTCTGACAAGTTTTGATGCGTTCCGGATACACTTTGCTAAAAAAAGCGTATCCTCCCCGATTTTCAACCCGTCTTCAAACAGGACATTTCCAATACATGCTCTCCGATATACTGCACTGCATGACACAGTATGGGCTTTCGGATCAAACCAATTGTATTTTTTCGCATCCCACACCTGCGCCGCATCCGTAATTATAGAGATTCCTTCCGGACGACCTTCCCAGACCTCTATCATCGGACTGTATGCGATTTCTGCTCCGTATTCCTCCAGAGCTTTCTTCAGACGTTCCACATATTCCGGATGGACATAATCGTCCGGATCCACAAAGGAGAGATACGCCCCCCGGCTTTCCCGGATTCCAAGGTTCCGGGCCGACGCGACTCCTTCGTTTTCCTTCGGCAACACCCGGATACGTTCATCCTTTTCTGCATAACTGCGGCAGATCTCCAGAGACTTGTCTGTCGAGCCGTCATCCACCAGCAGGATTTCCAGCTCCCGGTAAGTCTGATTCCGGAGACTGTCCAGACATTTTTTCAGATATTTCTCCTTGTTATAGATCGGCACGATCACCGACACCAGTTTTTCTTCCACTTATTTCTCCTTATCGGGCTGCCTGTCCGTTCTTCAGCAGGAAGAGCTTTGCATACAGCTTCCGGTTGAATTTCAACAGGCGGTATTTCCGCTGTGTACTGGGACATACCAGTTTCAGGGCTTCCGGATTCAGACCGTTCAGCGCCCTGTCCATCTCTGCACGATAATTTGCTTCCGGATACAGATACGGATAGCAATTCTGGATCATGTTCAGCAGTGCCGCATCATTCTCTACCCATTCCGGATATCTTTCCCGAAGAAGATGGTCCCGCTCCATTACCATCTCATACTTATCCCGGTAGAACTTCAGGCTTTTCCGGTGCAGAATGCTGTCTGGACGCTGGAAATAGCAATACAACTTGTCCGGACGGAACGTCACTTTATCGCATTGGTCCAGAAGCCGGTATGTCGTTCCCAGATCCTCGAACACCCGTCCTTCCGGATAGCGAATCGTCTGAAACAGAATCTTTTTATAGAGCTTGTTCCATGCAAAATCCCCGATTTCTTCTGAAACAAGGATCCTGCGGACTGCCTCTTTTCCCGTCATGCACTGTACCGGCGCAGTAATTTCTTCCGGGCGGAGTTCTTCCTGATTTTCAAACATCCGGTATCCCACGGCTGAAATATCTGCTCCCTGCCCGGCCAGATCACGATACAGCGTCTCTATCATCCGGTCATTGATCAGATCATCACTGTCCACAAAACTGATATACTCGCCCCGTGCCGTTTCCAGGCCGCAGTTCCGGGCCGCAGAAAGCCCTCCGTTTTTCTGATGGATCACCTTCACCCGGGTGTCCTGCTGTGCGCAGGCATCGCAGATGGTGCCGCTCCGGTCGGTAGAGCCGTCATCCACCAGAAGGATCTCAAGGTTCCGGTAGGTCTGGCGCAGGATGCTGTCCACACACCGCCGGAGATAGGGCTCCACGTTGTAGACCGGAACGATCACGCTGATAAGAGGTGTCTGCATTTTCTTGTTCCTTTCCGCTCAGGCTGCGGCCTGTGTGCCGATGTGCAGCAGAGTCGAGGTGTAGGGGATGATGGCATCGTTGCCTTTCAGGACCACCTGATAGATCCAGATCAGGACCAGCAGTGCCATCATGCCTGCCAGGACCAGACGGAAGAAGGTCTTGTTTTCCTCTTTCCGGGCCAGGACCTGTGCCGTGCGGCCGATCAGCACACAGCGCAGCACCCCGAAATACAGGCTGATGCGGTAGATATCCACGCTGATGATCCGCATCTCTGCGGTGACCAACTCCGCCGCCATCATGATGAGCAGGAAATCGGCATCGGCCCGGGTAAAGGAGCCCTTTCCTTCCGTGTCCTCCGCCGAGAACTCCCGGTACAGCCACAGGGCCAGCACCAGAAAGGGCAGACGGACCAGAATGGGGTTCAGAGAAAAATGCACATCCCCGGTTTCCAGATAGCCTGCAAAGCGGCTGATGGGCAGGCCCAGCCGCGCCAGCAGGCGGAACAGGGGCTGGTAGAACGCCGCTGCCCCCGCAAGACCGGCCACCATCACCGTGCGCACAGGCAGAGTATCCCACTTTTTCAGGATCAGGTAGACCAGCAGCATCCCGATGCCCAGCACGGCCGTATTATGCGCCCCCACCGCCAGCACAAGCAGCAGCACCCCGGGCAGATATTTTTTCTGCATCACCAGCGTGATGCCCAGCAGAACGATCGTCATAGCCAGCGCCTGCCGGAGCTGGTTCAGGGAGTTGCTGTAGAACAGGAACAGATACGCCGCCCACCCATAGGGCAGGAAGATATGGTCCCGCAGCAGGGCCAGCGCCGCCATGACGAAGGCATAGGTCAGGAGGGCAGAAAGGAACAGCAGGCTCTGCAGACCGTTAAAATAGTGGCCTGCAAGATAGGTGATTCCTTCAAATACCGGTTCACTGTCACGGCAAAGAGCATGCAGAAGGTTGGCATCGTATGTACGCGTCGCCCAAATCCAACCGCTGTAAATATCTGTATCGGTTCCAACACTGAAATCGCGTACCCCGGACAGAACCGCTACCAGCAGGACTGCCAGCATCATACAGACTGCAAACCCGATCTTATTTTTCTTTTTGTACAAAGACTCTCCATAGACGGTCAGTCCGATGGAGACGGCAAAAGTACCAAGATATATCCACATCTGTCAATTCCTCAATTTCCGGTCGTTTCTTTTTTCGCCAAGCTCATAGATCCAATAAAACAGGTGCTTGCTGAGCAAAAGCGTCCCGGTTTTGATCCGGTCCGCCTTTTTTGCCCATGAATAGTTTACAACATCGCGGTTTTCCAGCACGAAGCACAGGATCCTTTTTTGTGCATCCGGAAAGTTCCGGAATCCTCCGTCCAGGATTCCCTTCATCACCTTCAGGTATGTCACCATCTGGAGATAGCGTGCTTCTTCCCGCACCTCCGGCACCTGCTCCCCGATCAGACGCGTCACATTCTCGCTGACATCCAAAAGGACCAGATTTTTTTCTCCGATCCCGCTGTTCATGATCGACCCGGTCCGCACCCGGTAATAATACAGCGGCTCATAGCAGACTGCGACCGTCCGGCACTGCGCAATCACCGGATAGACCGTTGCATAGTCCTCATAAAGGAGCCCCTTCGGAAATTTTATCGTTTTCCAGCATTCCCTGCGGTACAGTTTTCCCCATGCCGCATGCTCGATCCCACGATGCAGGAACATCCGCCGAAGTGCATCCTGACTGGAAAGCACTTCATGCCGTGGCTCCGCATTTTCTCCGATTTTCGGAATTTCTTTTGTAAAAGACCGCGTCTGCCCGATTGCCACATCTGCATTTGTTTCAACACATACCGTCAGGAGCTTCTCGATTGCTCTGGCATCCAGCAGGTCATCGCTGTCCAGAAACGTAATATACTCTCCTGCCGCCTGCTGCAAACCGGCATTTCGTGCATCGGACAGGCCACCGTTCGTCTTATGGATCACCCGGATGCGTTTTTCTGCAGCTGCGAGCTCATCGCACAGTTCCCCGCCGCCGTCCGTTGCGCCATCGTCCACAAGAATCAGCTCCCAGTTCGGATCACTCTGCTTCTGAACGCTCTTCACGCAGGCTTCCAGATATTGCCTCACATTGTAAACCGGCACCACCACGGATACCAGCGGAAATTTCTTCTCCACCCAGCCTTCTCCTTTATGTTTCTGCTTTTCCCCTCCACTGGGTCTTTTCATAGACCCGGCGGGTCAGGGGGTAGCCGCCATAGGAAAGCATTGCCGCCAGGCGGGCCTTTTTGCGGGCCTCCGGGTCGAGCATCACGTCCCTGCGGTATGTTTTCACTTCCTGCCAGAGGGCCTTCCGGATCTTTTCATGATCCTTATCCCGGATCTGGAACAGGATGTTGCAGACATTGCTGAGGTAGCGGCACTCGGCCGCCCGGCTCAGCTGCGGGAAATCCCGCTTCACATTTTCCATCAGCGTCCGGCAGTGACGGACGCTGTCCAGCTTCCGGGGGTTGAAGGCCATATTCTGGATGCTGTCCCCCCGCTGGAAATAGTAGTAGTCCCGGTTGGCGATGCAGGCCGCTTTCCGGCTGCGCTTCACGATCTCGTATGCCACCGGGATATCCTCGTAAAGTTTCCCCACCGGGTACTGCACCCCGTTGAAAAGTTCTTTTTTGTAAAGTTTGGTCGGGGTCGTGACCTCCATACCGTCCTGGTACAGGATGCGTTTCAGGCACGCCTCCTGCCGCAGGATCTCAAACTGTTCCAGCGTATCCGTGGGCTCCGCCGACACGGGCTGACCCTCGAACACTTCCTCAAAACCGCTGGCCGAGAAATCCGCGTCTGCCTGTTCCAGCGCCCGGTACAGGTTTTCGAGGTAATACGGCGAGACCCAGTCGTCCCCGTCCACAAAAGAGAGGTACTCTCCCCTTGCCGCCGCGAGGCCCGCATTCCGGGCATCGGACAGGCCCCCGTTGGGCTTGTGGAGTACCCGCACCCGGGCATCCCGGGCGGCGTACGCTTCGCACAGCGCGCCGCTGCCGTCGGTGGAGCCGTCGTCCACCAGCAGAAGCTCCAGATTCCGGTAGCGCTGGCCCAGCAGGCTGTCCGCACAGCGGGGCAGATATTTTTCCACATTATAGATCGGAACAATGACACTGATCAACGGTTCCACGCAGTTTCTCCTTTGTCACAGCAGGCTCAGATAGAATTCTTCCAGTTTTTCCGCTTCGGTCCCGATGTCGAACCCGGCCTGCCGGAGTTCGGCTGTCGTATCGCTCCGCCGGATAGTCTCTGCTGCCCGAACTGCTGCTGCCGCCCATACTGCAGGCAGATCCTGCAGACTGAGATATTGCATCGATGGCAGGATCTTCGCTTCCCGCGGTACTTCCGAAGAACAGATCACAGGAAGAGAGGCTGCCTGCGCCTCGATCAGGACAATTCCAAGCCCTTCGTACCGGGAGGGCAGGACAAAGGCATCCATCGCCTGATAGAATTTCGCAGGGTCCTTCTGGCGGCCCAGGAAGCGGACATGATCCTGCAGCCCCAGCGCCTCGGTCTGCCGCCGGGCATCGGCTTCCAGTTCGCCCTCCCCGATCAGCAGCAGCACCGCATCCGGCCGGAGCCTGCAGACTTCCGCCATGACTTCCAGCAGGAAGGTATGGTTCTTTGCATAGCAGAACCGCCCGATATGGCCCAGCACCAGCCGGTCCCCCAGACCGAGCTCCCGCCGGACGGCTTCCCGTTTCGCGGGGTCGTAGGCAAAGCGTCCGGTCTCGATGGCATTGTTGAACACCCGGAAAGGCTTTTCCCCATAGAGCCACCGCCCCGCCGTCTCCGAGCAGGCGCAGAGCCGGGTCGGATACACCGTGGCAAAGGGCCGCAGCAGATACTTCATGGCGTTCTTGGCGCCCTCGCCCTTCCCTGCCGTGGAGTGGTTGTGGGCGATGCGATTGGGCACCCCCGCCCGCTTTGCTCCCCACAGAGAGAACACGCTCAGGGTGTTCATGTGGGAGTGGACGATCTTGTATCCGTTCTGTTGAAACAGGCGGATGATTTCCTTTTCGTACTGGGGTAGATGGGTATATTTCGGCACCACATACACCCGCCCGCCCAGCTGTTCGATCTCCTCCCGCTGGGGCAGGGTGGACCCCTCCAGCGCGAAAAAGTCAAACTGGACCCGGGAGCGGTCGATGTGGCGGTAGTAGTTCATGACCACCATCTCCACGCCGCCGTAGTTCATATCCGTCATCATCTGGGCCACCCGGATGGGCTGTACTGCCTGTTCCATGGTCACACCAGCTCTTTCCGGCCGCAGTCCTCAAACCAGTCCCGGAAGCTTTCCTCCAGCGTGTAATGGAACCGGTAATCGGTGGCGGCCAGCTTCTTGCCGCAGACATTGGTGGAGACCATCAGCTTTTTCACCCGGGCGGGGTGGATGCCCACCTTTTTGCCCCCGATGGGCCCCAGGACAGTGGCCGCCGCCATCAGCAGCCCGCCGGGCACCAGCGGGATCTTCCGGTGCAGCCCGGTGGCCGCCTGCATGGCGGTGCAGATCTCCTCAATGGTATAGGCAGGCTCAAAGGTGCAGTTGTACAGCCCTACCCCGGGGAAGGAGTGGTCGATCATCCGGTAGCGGAAGAACTGCACCAACTCCTTGACATAGATACAGGCCTTGATGGTATCCTTCCGGCCCGCATAGAAGAAGTACCCCTTTTTCTGTCCCCGGTACAGCCGGGTCATGTTGCCGTGCTCCCCTTTGCCGTACACGATGCCGGGACGGACGATGGTCAGCTCCCGAGCGGGGTCCCCGGCCTGCCAGATCTGGTGGATCTTTTCCGCCACCAGCTTGCTGATGCCGTAGGGGGTGTTGGGGGTCGGCAGGGTCTGCTCGGTCTTGAGTTCCTCCGAAGCGCCGTAGGGCGCGATGGAGCTGGTGAAGAGGATCTTCCGGATGCCGTACCGCTCGGCAAAGGCGGTGACGTTTTCGGCCCCGCGGATGTTGGTCTCGAAATAGGCCTGGTCCGGGTGGCCCGGGGTCCGGTGGACGGCGGCCAGGTTGAAGATCACATCCTCCGGGGTGGGGGTGAAGTTCAGTGTGAGGGACTTGCGCACATCCGTCCGGACATACTCCACGCCCTCGCTGCGCTCCACGATACCGGGCACCACGCCCTCTTCCCCGGGCAGGACCAGATCCAGATCATAGATCCGGTCGCCGGGGCGTACACACTCCTGCCGCAGCAGGTGGATCAGGTGGGTGCCGATGAAACCGGACCCGCCAAAGATGATGTAGTTCATTTTGCTCCCTTCTGCCCGAACACCACGCCGATGGTCCGGAACAGGATCTCCAGATCCTTCCAGATGGACCAGTTGTCGATGTACTGGACATCCAGCCGGACCACTTCTTCAAAGTCGTCGATCTCGTTCCGCCCGCTGACCTGCCACAGCCCGGTGATGCCGGGTTTCATGGACAGGCGCCGCTTGTGGTGGCTCTCGTACTGCTTATACTCGTCCAGCGTGGGCGGGCGGGTACCCACCAGACTCATGGAGCCCCGCACCACGTCAAAGAACTGGGGCAGCTCGTCGATGCTGGTGCGCCGGATGAAGCGCCCCACCTTCGTGATGCGGGGGTCGTCCTCCATCTTGAACATCAGACCGTTCATTTCGTTCTGTTCCATCAGCTCTTTCTTGCGCTCTTCGGCGTCCACATACATGCTGCGCAGCTTGTGGATATAGAACACCCGGCCGTTGCGGCCCACCCGGCGCTGCCGGAAGATCAGCGGCCCGGGGCTTTCCAGCTTGAGGGGGATGGCCACCACCGCAATGACGGGGATGCTGATGATGCAGCCGATCAGGCCGCCCACAAGGTCCAGCGCCCGTTTCAGGATCTGGTCCCGCAGCTTCAGCTCCAGGGTGCCCATGGTCACCACGTTGCCCCCGGCGCAGCGGCTCAGCTCCCGGCTGATCCGCACGGCACCGGTCTCCCCGCTGCAGGCCTTCTCGATGCGGTCCAGCACCGGCAGCCGGAAATGGACCGTCAGGCCCATGCTCTCCATCTCTTCCAGATAGGGCAGCAGGGACTCCTCGCTCTCCACCGAGACGTCCAGATACACCTCGTCCAGCGCCGCCTGCCGCAGCCAGTCCATGAAGGTGGCATAGTTGGCCCGCACCGGCACACCCTCGATGCTGCCGGTCACCTCCTCGGGCAGGGCTTCCAGGATCGCGATGCCCGTCACCTGCTTGGACCAGTCTTTTTTCAGGTCCCGCAGGATCTCCTCGGCCCCCTGCCGGGTAGTCACCACCCCCACAAGGCTCTGGATGCTGCGGGTGTACCGGGTGCGCACCAGCATCTGTTTGAGCAGGGCATGGGCCACGGTCATCATCGCAATGTTGATGACCGGCACACAGACAAGGAAATAGCGGGAGTCCAGCATGGGGGCCTTGGTCAGGGCCAGACAGGCCGCATCCACAAGGGCCAGCAGAAAATTGAACCGCACCGCGATCTCGAACTCCCGCACATTGCTGCGGCTCACGATGTTTTCGCTCTGGTCAAAGGTAAAAAAGGTCAGGATATAGGATAGCAGCAGCAGAAAACATGCTTCCACCACCTGATCCCGGTGGAAGTCGTGCATCTTGTCCAGCAGCCCTGCGGTGACCAGCCACGCCAGCCCGATGCTGACTGCCAGCGACAGCAGGTCTGCCAGAAAAAGGTAGCCGTACTGCAGTTTTTCACGTTTTGTAATCATCCGGTCTCTGTTTTCTCCGTTTTTCTGTGCTGCGGCCGGTCCGGGCATTGCCGCCCTGCCGCGCATACGCTCCGAAAGCGTCCGGTATTTTTATAAGTTTAGCATATCGGCAGGCCTCTTTCAATACCGGCTGTCGAAGAAGCGGGGTCGAAAAAGTCCTACTTTACCGGTTTTTTGCCCAGATTTCTGCAAAATGTGATTGACAGCCCCCCAAAAACATGATAATCTTTCTAATGATTTTGAGAGACGAAGCATGTCAGAGTCTTTTCAAAGCAATTTACCTTGGACCGCCCATCAGGGGCTGAGGCCATACGGACAGCCGGGTCCACTGCCGACCGGCGGCACTGCCGCCATTATTGATTGAGTTCGAAGCTCAAATTTTATAAGTTGGTTCCTTTACAACCATGAAATTGCGCAGCCCGTGCGCAGACTTGTGAAACGGTCAATAAGAGTAGTAAAAGTGTAATTGCTATATAGACTCTCGTCATCCCGTCCTTTTTGAATCATTTCCGCGGCCATTGTGCCCCCGGCGTCCTGCTGCCGGGGTGTCTGTCCGCGCATCCGGATGCTTTCAAAGCGCAAGTCTGCACTTCTGCGGTGCAGACCTGCGCTTTTTTGTTTGTCCGGGGACCAGGGACGGAGGAAACAAAATGAGTGAAAGCCGTACACGATTCCGGCTGGACCAGCGGCGCGCCCCCATTTACGAGGCGCTGGAGCGGTTCCGGCAGATGCGTGTCGTGCCCTTTGACGTGCCGGGCCACAAGCGGGGCCGGGGCAACCCGGAGCTGACCGCCTTTCTGGGCCAGCAGTGCGTGGGCGTGGACGTCAACAGCATGAAACCGCTGGACAATCTCTGCCACCCGGTGTCGGTCATCCGGGAAGCGGAAGAGCTGGCCGCCGACGCCTTCGGCGCGGCCCATGCCTTCCTGATGGTGGGCGGCACCACCAGCAGCGTGCAGAGCATGGTGCTGACCGCCTGCAAGCGGGGGGACGAGATCATCCTGCCACGCAACGTCCACCGCAGCGTATTGAACGCGCTGGTACTCTGCGGCGCAGTGCCGGTGTATGTGAACCCCGAGGTGGACAAGCGCCTGGGCATCTCGCTGGGCATGAAGCGGGAGCAGGTGGAAAAAGCCATCCGGGAGCACCCCAACGCTGTAGCCGTGCTGGTGAACAACCCCACCTACTACGGCATCTGCAGCGACCTGCGGGCCATCGTGAAAATGGCTCACGATGCCGGGATGCTCTGTCTGGCTGACGAGGCCCACGGCACCCACTTCTACTTCGGCAACGGCCTGCCGGTCTCGGCCATGGCCGCCGGGGCCGATATGGCCTCCGTCTCCATGCACAAGAGCGGCGGCAGCCTGACCCAGTCGAGCCTTTTGCTCATCGGGCCCAACGTCCACCCGGGCTATGTGCGGCAGATCATCAACCTGACCCAGACCACCTCCGGCAGCTACCTGCTGATGTCCAGTCTGGACATCTCCCGCCGCAATCTGGCCCAGCGGGGCCGTCAGGTATTCCATCAGGTGGCCGACATGGCCGAGTACGCCCGGGAGGAGATCAACGCCGTGGGCGGCTACTACGCCTTCGGCAAGGAGCTGTGCAACGGCGACTCCGTCTTTGACTTCGACACCACCAAGCTTTCCGTCCACACGCTGGACATCGGTCTGGCCGGCATTGAGGTCTACGACATCCTGCGGGACGAGTACGACATCCAGATCGAATTCGGCGATATCGGCAACATCCTGGCCTACCTGTCCATCGGCGACCGCCCGCAGGAGGTGGAGCGGCTGGTCAGCGCCCTGGCCGAGATCAAGCGCCGCTACCGCACCGACGGCACCGGCCTGCTGAGCCAGGAATACATCGACCCGGTGGTGGCCGCAAGCCCGCAGGAGGCCTTCTATGCCCCCAAAAAGAGCCTGCCCCTGCGGGAGACCGAGGGCATGGTCTGCAGCGAGTTCGTCATGTGCTACCCGCCGGGCATCCCCATCCTGGCCCCCGGCGAGCGGATCACCCGGGAGATCCTGAACTACATCGAGTACGCCAAGGCCAAGGGCTGCAGCATGACCGGCCCGGAGGACCCCGACATCTTACATCTGAACGTTCTGGCTTAAAGGAGGAGAGCAGATGGAGTTTTGGTTTTCGGAATTTCATACCCCGGACGTGAAACACAGCATCCGGGTCAACCGGCAGCTCTATTCCAAACAGAGCGACTATCAGCGCATTGATATCTTCGAGACCCCGGAGTTCGGCCGGGTGCTGACGCTGGACGGCAATGTGATGCTGACCGAGCGGGACGAGTTCATCTACGATGAGATGATCGTCCATGTGCCCATGGCCGTACACAAAGAGGCAAAGGACATTCTGGTCATCGGTGCCGGTGACGGCGGCGTGGTGCGGGAGCTGACCCGCTATGACCGGGTGGAGCGGATCGATCTGGTGGAGATGGACCCACAGGTGGTGGAGGCCTGCCGCGCCTACCTGCCCGGCAATGCCTGCCGGATGGATGACCGCCGGGTCCACATCTACTTCGAGAACGCCCTGAAGTACATCCGCCGCTGCGAGGAGGAATACGACCTTATCATCGTGGACTCCTCCGACCCCTTCGGCCCGTCCGAGGGCCTGTTCACCCGCGAGTTCTACGGCAGCTGCTTCAACGCCCTGAAAGAGGACGGCATCATGGTCAACCAGCAGGGCAGCCCCTTCTACGCCGAGGACGCCAGCGCCATGCAGCGCAGCCACAAGCGCATTGCATCCACCTTCCCCATCAGCCGTGTGTATCAGGCACATATCCCTACCTTTGCGGCGGGCTACTGGCTGTTCGGCTTTGCAAGCAAAAAATACCATCCCATCGATGATCTGGACGCAGAAGCGTGGAAGGCGCTGAATATGCGCACCCGCTACTACACCACCAAACTGCATATCGGAGCATTCTACCTGCCGGCTTTTCTGGAGGAGATGCTGCGGGAAGTGGAGGAACACTGATGCACCCCAACGTTGAGACCTTTATCGGCTGCGACAGCAGCTACCGCGCCGCCAGCATCGTGCTGTACGGTGCCCCCTACGATTCCACCACCAGCTACCGCCCCGGGGCCCGGTTCGGCCCGGCGGCCATCCGGCACGAGAGCTACGGTCTGGAGACCTACAGCCCCTACCAGAACGCCGACCTGACCGACTTCGACGTCTTTGACAGCGGCGATCTGGAACTCTGCTTCGGCTCCAGCGAGTCGGCTTTGGCCGACATCGAGGCCCGGGCGGAGGAAATCCTGCACGACGGCAAATTCCCGCTGCTGCTGGGCGGCGAGCATCTGGTCACGCTGGGTGCCGTGCGGGCCGCGGTGAAGAAGTACCCCGACCTGCACATCGTCCACTTTGACGCCCACGCCGACCTGCGGGACGACTATCTGGGCGCAAAGCTCAGCCACGCCTGTGTGCTGCGCCGCTGCCACGAGCTGGTGGGCGACGGGCACATCCACCAGTTCTGCATCCGCAGCGGCGACCGGGCCGAGTTCGAGTTTGCCGCCGCCCACACCGAGATGCACCGGTTCGATTTCACCGGCCTTGCCGAACTGACGGAACAGCTGTGTGAGAGCAAAGTCCCGGTCTATCTGACCATCGATCTGGACTGTCTGGACCCCTCCTGCTTCCCCGGCACCGGCACCCCGGAGGCCGGCGGCGTGAGCTTCCTGCAGCTGCTGGACGCCATCCGCACCGTGACCAAAGCCAACATCGTGGCCGCAGACCTCAACGAGCTGGCCCCCAC
>CAKSZU010000063.1 GCA_934526125.1 uncultured Faecalibacterium sp.
ACCTCTTCCTTGAAGTAATCCTGGAAAGAGAAGTTGCCCAGCATCTCGAAGAAGGTGCCGTGGCGGGCGGTGATGCCCACGCGCTCGATATCCGGGGTGCGGATGCACTTCTGGCAGGTGGTCACACGATGACGGGGCGGCTCTTCCTGAGCCAGGAACCACTTCTTCATGGGGGCCATGCCGCTGTTGATCAGCAGCAGGCTGGGGTCATCCTTGGGCACCAGCGGGAAGCTGTCCAGACGCAGGTGGCCCTTGCCCTCGAAGAAGCTCAGGTACTTTTCACGCAGTTCATTCAAACCGGTCCATTGCATAGGTTTTCTCTCCTCGATTGTCCTTGGCGTTTTCACGTCAGTTGTATGATGCTGTTATGGCAGAGGGGCGGCCGGAGCTGAAAAACAAAAACAGCCCCCATCCCGGAAAGGGACGAAGGCTGTGTGAAAAAGCTCCGTGGTACCACCCAAATTGCAAAGGATAATTTTTTGTCCCCTGCCGCTTTCGGCGCTGTAACGCTGCGCAGCGTCCGACTTGTTTCGCCGGAAGCTCCGGGGTGGCTTGAACGATACGCTTTCCGGAGCGCCTTACAGCCTGCGGACGCTCTCTCTGAACGGCGGTGTGTATCTTTCTGACCCCATCATTGCCATCTGTCATAATTCATGTGCCGCAAAACAGGGCGCACTGCCCTTCTGCGTACACCTAAATTATAGCATCCGCAAAGCGTTTGTCAACTCTTTTCCGGTAAAAACCTTTCCTCACAGACGAGGCAGGCCAGCGGCAGTGCCTGAGAAATCACGGCACCCAGATGCGGCGCACTTCCTGCACCTTGCCGCCCTGCACCACCAGCGTGGTATTATACACCGTCCAGTTGTCCGGGTCCGCATTGATGGCAGCCGCCACGGCAGAAGCGCCGGTGGTCTCCACCGCTTCGGCCTGCGGGTCAGCAGAGCTGTCCTTCAGCACCACGTCCTCTGCCAGCGGCAGCGTCTTTTCGCCCATCTCATAGTAGACAGGGTAGTCATCAAAGGTCATCGTGCGGTAGGTGTCATCGTCCAGCAGCAGGTCAAGACCGTCCTGCTCCTCCATGCCGCCGTTGATGGTGACAAGATGGTACGGATCGTTTTTCTCGATGCTCTTCACTGCAACGGTCACAAACTGGTTCCATGCAGCACCCTCTTCGTGGAGGGTGATTTTGTCGCCAACGGCAAGTTTTTCGACATCTTCTTTTTTATAAAGGTCATAGCTGAAGATCTTTGCAGTCAGGCTGCCGCCCTGCACACCGGAGGTGATCTCCGCCGGAATAAAGGTGACCGTATCCTCCCTGTCGAGGTCATCCAGCGTCCACGTCAGCATGTTGATGGGCTCCGTGACCCCTTCCTCTGCCACATGGGAGGAGGCCGACACTGCACTGGATGCAGGCGCGCTTGCAGCTGTACCGGAGCTGCCGCAGGCCGTCAGCGCGATCCCCACCGCAAGAAGCACGGTCAGGGGCAGAATTTTATATTTCAGGCTCATAAAAGCACCTTCTTTCTTGACTCAGCGTTTTGGTTCCGCTACAATAAAAACGATTCAAAGACACATTCTATTTCAAGATAGAGAGGAAAATTTCCGTGAAAATCTTAAAAGTGAAATGCCTGGCCCCCACCCGGCTGGACAACTATCTGATGCAGCAGTTCCCGGCGCTGAACCCGGGCCGCCTGAACAAGGCCCTGCGCGAAAACAAGATCAAGCTCAACGGCAAAAAGCAGCCCCTCTCCACCCGCGTGATGGCCGGGGACGAGATCAAGCTGTTCATTCTGGACGATGTGCTGGACGCCGACCGGCGGGTGGAAGGCCCGGCCTGGAAGAATGCCCGCGGCCCGGCACAGGTCATCTACGACTGTCCGCAGATCCTGGTGGTCAACAAGCCCGCCGGGCTGGCCGTGGACGGCCCCGAGGATGACACCCTGCTCAACCGCGCCCTGCTCTACCTGAACCAGCAGGGAGAATATAAGGAGAACGACCTCTACACCCCGGCCCTCTGCCACCGGCTGGACACCGGCACCAGCGGTCTGGTCCTCATTGCCAAGACCCCCGAAGCCGAGGAGCTGTTCCTGGCCGCCATCAAGAACCGCGACGTGCAGAAGACCTACCTCTGCGTCACCTTCGGCCGTCCCACCCCGCCGGATGGCACTCTGGGCGGCTATCTGCTCAAGGATGCAGACCGCGGCATCGTGAAGATCGTGGAGGATAAACAGCCCGGCGCCAAGGACGTGGAGACCCGGTACGAGACCATCGCCGTTTCCGGCCGTCTGGCCCTGCTCAAGGTCCGGCTCATCACCGGCCGCACCCACCAGATCCGCGCCCACATGGCCAGCATCGGCTGCCCCATCCTGGGCGACAGCAAATACGGCAACAATACCGCCAACCGGGAGCTGAAGCTCAAGTATCAGGCTCTCTGCGCCTGGGAGCTTGCCCTCCCCCGCTTCACCCAGCCCGACTTCGCCGACCTCTCCGGCAAGACCTTCCACGCCCCCAAACCCTGGTACTACCAGCAGGTCCTGGACGGGACGCTGAAATAACACCCGCCGTTTTCGATAAACGCTAAAAATATACGGCCGATGCCGGTCCGCTCCGTCTGCCCACAGGCAGAACAGGAGGGGGGCGGCATCGTTTTTCGTCATTTTGCATCTGGAAAAGACGGGTTTCCCGTGTTATGATAGGACCGCATTTCTGATATCATAGCAATGAGGTGGAAAAATATGAATTCGCGTTCCCTGCCGCTGTTCCGCGGCGAGCTGGCACTGTGTGTGGCAGTGTTCATCAACAGTTTCGGCGTTGTGCTGATGCTCTATTCCGGGGCAGGCATCTCCGCCATTTCCAGTGTGCCGTTTGCTTTTTCGGAGGTCTGGCCGGTGCTGACGCTGGGCACATGGACCTACCTGTTTCAGGGGGCGCTGGTGCTGAGCCTGATGCTGATGCGTCGGCGGTTCGTGCCGGAGTACCTGTTCAGCTTCGTGGTGGGCTTTGTCTTCGGCAAGCTGCTGGACGTCCACGAGGCATGGATCGGCATCCTGTCTTACACCCTCCCGCTGCGGGTGGTCTACTTTGTCGTGAGCTACTGCCTGCTCAGCCTCGGCATCGCCCTGTCCAACCGCTGCGGACTGCCCATCGTCCCCACCGACCTGTTCCCCCGGGAGCTGTCCGATATCACAAAGATCCCCTACTCCCGGATCAAGATCTCCTTTGACGTCATCTGTCTTGCCGTCACCTGCGGGCTGACGCTGGGCTTTCTGCATCACATCGAAGGGCTTGGCATCGGCACCATTGCCGCCGCCTTCACGATGGGCAAAGCCATCGGGTTCACCGGCGATCTTCTGGACCGGCATTTCCGGTTCGCGACGTACAAGACCCTGCACAACTGAGAAAACGGCTGCCATGCGTTTGCACGGCAGCCGTTTTTCTGTCAGATGTTCTCCTCAGATCCGGACCATATCTTTCGTGATCTCTGCCAGCGAGTGGGCCCCGCACATCTGCATGGTGTCGGCCAGCTCCCCGGCGATCTTATCGATGTAGCACTTCACGCCTTCTTCGCCGCCGCCATAGACAGCGGTGACAAAGGGACGGCAGATCAGCACAGCGTCTGCGCCCAGTGCCAGTGCCTTGAACACATCCACACCGGAACGGATGCCGCCGTCCACCAGGATCTTCACGCCGCTGCCCTTCAGGGCCTCGGCGATCTCCGGCAGGACTTCAGCCGTGGCGGGGCACTGGTCCAGCACCCGGCCGCCGTGGTTGGAGACCACGATGGCGGCGGCACCGGCTTCTTTTGCCTTCAGGGCACCCTTGACGGTCATGACGCCCTTGACGATGAAGGGGCGGCCCGCCAGCGCCACGATCTCCTTCAGCTCGGCCACGCTCTTGCTGCCGGCCGGCGGGGTCATGTTCTTCAGGAAGGGCAGACCGGCGGCGTCCACATCCATGGCCACTGCGAAGCAGCCGCTGGCCTTGGCCTGCTCCATCTTGGCCCGGACGGTGTCGATGTTCCAGGGCTTGATGGTGGGCACACCGCAGCCCTCAGCCGCGCCGATGGCCTTTGTGGCCATCGTCATCACATCGGGGTTGGTGCCGTCGCCGGTGAAGGCGGCAATGCCGTTCTCGGCGCAGGCGCGCACCAGCACATCATTATAAGTCATATCGGTGTAGGCGTCGGAGTAGTGGAGGTTCACCGCACCCACCGGGCCCGCAAAGAAGGGATACCGGAACTTCTGGCCGAACAGCTCCACCCCGGTGTCCGGGGTGCCGTTCTCGCAGAGAGTATCCATGTTGACCCGGATCTCGGCCCACTTATTATAATTGCGGATGGCCGTATCCCCCACGCCCTTGGCACCGGGGCCGGGGATCTGGTTCTTGCAGGCTACGCCGTTGCACACGGGGCAGGCCTTGCAGTATTTGCCGATGCACTGCCGGGCATTGTCCAAAACATCCGAATAATTCATCCTATCTTCCTCCAGTTCAGACTCTCTTCTGCGGGCAGATCCTGCAAAATCCGCCCGTTTTCTGTCCTCATCATAGTCCGGTTCCGGGGTTTCGTCAAGGGGGAAGGCGATTTTCTTCCCCGCCCGCGAAAATATGCACAACGCATCTTCGTCGTTTTTGTGCAAGTTTTAATTTTCTCCAACTTTTTTTCAAAAAATCCTTGACAAAAGTGCTTCTTTCAGGTATTATAGTGGAGCGCTGAGGGCCACGGCCCGAAACGCTGAAAACTGAAGATGTGGAAAGATGGCTGAGTTGGTCTAAGGCGCACGACTGGAAATCGTGTAACGTGTCAAAAGCGTTCTGGGGTTCGAATCCCCATCTTTCCGCCAAAATGCCCGGAACCGAAGGTTCCGGGTTTTTGTTTTACTTCATCGTAAAAGAGGTTTTGCAGGATGTCAAAGTGTACCATTGCCATGCCGCGGATGACTGCTGACCCACGGCTGTCCGAGGCGCATGCCAAATACCCCGAAAGTCTGGCCCGGGCCGGAGCCGAGGTCCGCTGGATCGGGCTGGAGGACCCGGAACAGGCCGTGCGGGACGCGCTGGCCTGCGACGGCCTGCTTCTGCCCGGCGGCGGCGACATGGACCCGAAGTTCTTCGGGCAGGAGCGCATCCCCGCCTGCGGCGAGCCCAACCCCCTGCGGGATGCCGCCGAGCCGCTGCTGCTGCGGGCCTTTCTGGACGCCGACCGACCGGTGCTGGGCATCTGCCGGGGCATCCAGGTCATGAATGTGGTGCTGGGCGGAGACCTGTATCAGGACATCAAGCCCTTCGAGCATATTCCCCACAACGACCACTGGGGCAAGATCCACACGGTGACCGTCCGGCGGGGCACCCTGCTCTCCCGCATCCTGGGGCAGGACACTGTGCTGGTGAACAGCCAGCATCATCAGGCCGTGGACCGGGTGGCCCCCGGGCTGGTGCTTTCGGCCCTCAGCGAGGACGGCATCGTGGAAGCCGTTGAGAAGCCGGATGCCCGGTTCTGTCTGGGCGTCCAGTGGCATCCGGAGTGGCTCAACGATGCAGACCCCGCCATGCAGGGCCTGTTCGACGCCTTTGTGAACGCCTGTAAGAAATAAGGAGGTCCTCTTATGACCGCTTCCCAGAAGAAAAAGGGCGGCCGCGCCGCCCTCGTTGTTGTTCTGTGCCTGCTGGCGGTCTGCCTTGCGGCAGGCGGTACGGCCTATGCCCTGCTGAACCGCAAGGTCTCGGCGCTCCAGTCCGGGGCCGCGTTCCAGTTTGACTACACAGTCACCTCCACTGCCGCCCGAACCCAGGCCCTTTACGGGGTGCTGGCCCAGGTGGGTGCCACCGAAGGCACCCTCTCCGGACAGTATGCCCCGGGAAAACTTCAGCTCTCCTTTGCCCGGAGCGGCTCCTCCAAGCCCTTCACCCGGGTATACATTGACCGGAACGAGACCCTCTACGATGCCGGACAGCTCTATGAATACATCCGGGGCATCGCAGCGGACAATGTCCCGCTGGCGGGCCTGCTGCTGCCCTCCTGGGGGATGGGCAGCTACATCTCCCAGACCCAGCTGGCTTCCGTGCTGGGGGTCGAACTCTCGGCGGTGGAGATGCAGGACATGACCAGCCTGACCCTGACACTGGGCGTACTGCAGAAGGTCACCCCTGACGGTGCGCTGGATGGCTACACCTATTTTCAGCTGCCCGCAGAGGGCACCGACCTCACCTGCATCATCGGCCTGCCCCTGAGGGAGCTGTTCGCCGGGACCACCCCCCTCCACATCCTGCTGACGGTCCCGGAACACTCGGTGACCCTCTCCCTGTCGGGTACGGTCACCGCCGCCGACACTTCGGCCCTGTCCGCCCCCGCCTCCCGGATGAGCGATGAGGACGTGGACACCTTCGTCCAGCTCCGCCAGACGCTGGAAAGCTTCGGCCAGCTGCTGAGCAGCGCCCTCCAGAACGCACAATAAAAAAGCTCCTCCAAAAAGGGGGAGCCCACAGAGAACGGAGAGAACACCGGTCCAGGATGCGGCCGTCCACCGAGAAGGTGACCACCTGCCAGGGGATGAATTTTCCGCTGTTCTTCAAAGCACGGACGGCAGCCTGTTCCAGACCGCCGCAGCAGGGCACTTCCATCCGCAGGACGGTGACGCTCCGGATGTCGTTCCGGGTCAGGATCTCGGTCAGCTTTTCGCTGTAATCCACGGCGTCCAGCTTGGGGCAGCCGATCAGGGTGATCCGCCCCTGCATGAACTCCTGATGGAGGTTGGCGTAGGCGTAGGCCGTGCAGTCCGCCGCGATCAGGAGCTTTGCCCCGTCAAAATAGGGGGCGTTCACCGGCACCAGCTTGATCTGGCAGGGCCACTGCCCCAGCTGCGAGGGCATGGGCCCGGCAGCTGCCGCCGGGGCGGCCGGCTTCGGGGCAAACCGGTGCATCTGGTGCCCCGGACAGCCTGCGTGGACCGGAGCGGCGGCCTTCTTCTTTTTGTTTTCCTCCACAGCGGCCTCATCGTAGGCAGCGGCTTCCCGCTCCTCGAAGGTGATGGCACCGGTGGGGCAGCCGGGCAGGCAGTCGCCGAAGCCGTCGCAGTAGTCATCCCGCAGCAGCTTTGCCTTGCCGTTGACCAGCCCGATGGCACCCTCGTGGCAGGCGGTGACACAGGCCCCGCAGCCATTGCATTTTTCTTCGTCTATGTGAATGATTTTACGGATCATTTTTTGAGTCCTCCCTGTTTTTTCTGGACTCAGTATACTAAAATTCTTTCAACATTTCGGTTGTCATAACCACAAAAGAGGCAATTTTTATGGAGAAGCTCACACTTCCGCTGTTCCGGGGGCTCACCCCGGAGGATCTCGGGCAGATGGACCGCTGCCGCTGCCTGCGTCAGAAGCAGTTTGCCCGCCGGGAGATCATCTTTCATGTCGGGGAGACCGTCCACGAGGTGGGCGTCGTACTCTCCGGCAGCGTCCATATCGAGAACGTGGACCCCTGGGGGAACAAAAGCATCCTGAGCCAGACCGGGCCCGGGCAGACCTTTGCCGAGACCTATGCCTTCTGCGGCGAGCCGCTGATGGTGGACGCCGTGGCGGCCGAGGACTGCGAGGTGCTGTTCCTGGACGTCTCGGCCCTCTCCTGCCCCCATGCAGAACACCGCTGGCAGGAACAGCTGCTGCGCAACCTGCTGCAGATCTCCATGCACAAAAACCTGTCCCTCTCCCGCCGGATCTTCTGCACCACGCCCAAGACCATCCGGGGGCGGCTGCTGACCTACCTGTCCGGGCAGGCCGTCCGGGCCGGGAAAGCGGAGTTCACCATCCCCTTCAACCGGCAGCAGCTGGCCGATTACCTCAACCTCGACCGCAGCGCCCTCTCCAAGGAGATGGGCCGGATGCGGGACGAGGGCCTGATCCGGTTCGAGAAGAGCCGCTTTACCCTCCTGCAGCCGCAGGAACTCTTATAATGCGACAAAAAAACCGGGGCCTCTGCACGAACATACAGAAGCCCCGGATTTTTTGTTTTTACTTTTTGTGCTCGATGTTCTTCTGGATCCACTTTGCGCCGTCGCCGCTGCCCACAGCACTGTTGTACACGATGCTGGTCATCTCGCTGGTCAGGTTGGATTTCAGGGTCTTGTACTCCTGTTCGGCCTGATCCGCCACCGACTGATCCCGGCCGTTGTCCCGCAGATACTGCCGCAGTTCGGCCAGCAGGGCGTTGAACTCCTTGTCGCACTCGCTCTGGACACTGGTCAGCTTGGCGGTCTTGGACACCACGATGGAGATCTTCAGGGTCATGCTGCGCTCTTCCACCGGGTGCGAGATATACTCGTTGTAGGCCTCGTAGATGACGCCGTAGAGTTTGCTCTCGGTCTGGTCCCGCAGCTTTTCCAGCTGTTTAACGTACTCGTTGATCTGGGCATCCACGGCACTCTCCGAGGAGACTGTGCTGGACGGATGGCTTTCCGGCACGCTGGAAGGGTGGCTGGAGGAAGCCGGACCGGCGGAAGCGGAGGAGGACGTCTGCGAATGGGACGGTGCCGACAAACTGCCGGAGGAAGCAGCAGTGCTTCCGGACTCAGGCTTTGCCGCCGAAGAGACGGAAGATGCGCTGACCCGTTCGGCCTTCAGCTCCTCTTCCAGCTCTTTCAGGGTCGAGGAAGCCTCTTCCACCGCGGCAGGCTCATCGGCGAAAGACTCGCTCCCGGCCTCTTCCGCGCTGCTGCTCTCATCCGGAACCGAGGCAGAGTCCGCCATAGAGGAGGCCGGGCCGATGCCCATTTCCTCACTCATGGCCGAAGAAGGCGTCTCCGATCCGGGACTTCCTGCGGTCCGGCTTTTCTGCTGCATCGTCAGCATCAGGATCACGGCCACCGCTGCCGCCAGAAGCAGGGCAGCGGCCAGCCGGTAAAGGTTCTTTTTCTGCATGGTGATCAAGATTCTCCCATTTCCGTTTTTTCTCCTGCCGGGAGGCAGTAGAACAAACTTATGATATCATCTCCTGCAGGAAAATTCAATGGATAAATCGTGAAAAAACGTCCGGTTCTTCCCGGCACTGACCAAATTTCGTCCTGTTCTGCGCGCCCGACCGGCTGGTGCTGCTCTGGCAGCAGGTGGAGGATGATATCCTGCGGGACGTGGCCCGGCGCATCTCCAAAATGGAAGCTCTGACCCCCACGGCAAACTGGCAGCTGTGGCGCTATGAACAGACCGAAGCCCTCCGGCAGGAGCGAAGCCGGGAAGGCAGCGTGGGCGGCAAGAAGCGATTCCAAGCGCTCATATCACGATGTGCTCAACGGTGTTATAGTTCCGACAAGCGAGTCTGTACAAAATATTCCTTTTGCCAAACTTTCCGGAATGACTGATGCGCAGACATTGGCTTTGCAAAAAGCACACCATGCAGTTCTTCAGTTAGTACTATAGTAATCCAATAAATTAGCATGAATAGCCACAAAAGCGAAACCGGCCAGAGCAATCATAAGAAGAAATCGTTTTGAAAGCAGCACGAACAGCATCGGGCAGTTTCGCCGTTCAGTCGAATCGAGGATAGGACAGTTGTATTTTGAGGTTTCCACAGGGGTACAGCATCAACTGCGCGAGACCCTCCCTTGGAACGGGCATAAAATCTCGTCATATTGACATTGATCCCACTTTCATCCAGCTGTTTTTTAAGGCGGTATACAGTACCTCGATTGACAGAGAAGTTTTCAGCGACTTCTCTTGCATTGTGGGTTTTCTCCAATGCCTGAATCAGAAGTTTTCTTGCTTCATTGTGCAACAGCCTCTGATGGGTGAACTATTTGAGATCGTATTTTCGAGCAAGGGCTTCCCTTCTTGCCGTATCAGCATCCCCTTCTTCCGGCAGGATTCCTGTAAGAGAATCTGTGAGGAAAGATACGTCATGGACGGTGCCGCCAGTGTTTTCCATCTCTGCAATGGACTTGCGCAGACGGGCCGTATTCTGCTCCGAATAAAATGGGGCGAGTGCATCTCATTCTGCTTTGAATTCCGGGTCTTTCATCTGCTCGTTCAGAAATTCATCAAAGTTGGTCATTGGAAATCCTCCTGGTACTGGAGTTTCTTTCGAGAACATGCGGCTCTCAGATCATGCCGAGTTCGGATTTCAGGCCCTTTTGCAGGACACTGGAAAAGTTGATGTGCGCCGATTCGGCGGCATCGTTGAGCCAGCCGGGAATGGAAAGCGTCTTTTTGACCGGCTTGAACTGCTTCTGATATTCCTCCATATCAAACGGGACCATGGCGATAAAATCACCGGGATCCACGTGGATCGCAGAAGGAACCGAAGGTTTCGGGCAGGTCTGGCAATCTTCGAGCATCAGACCAATGGCATCCTGTGCCATGGCGACGGCTTCATCCATGGTTTCCCCCTGCGTGAAGCAGTTTTCGATGTCCGGCACGGAAACCGAATAGCCGGTTTCTTCCGGGTGAAAAATGGCGGGATAAAATATTGCGTTCATCTGGAATCCTCCTTACTTACCGGGTGATCCCGGCCTGTTTGAGAATGTTCTTTTCTGCGCCGGGCTTCAGGTCCTTTGCATGGTAGGGAACAATGACGGTTTTGCCGGTGGTCGGGTTTCGGTATTTGCGGTGGGAACCGTTGGCACTGACGTAAAGAAAACCGTTCTGTTCCAGCAGGCGGCACATCTCTTTGGGTGTGAGCGGCATGACGGCAGAACCCCTTTCGTAATCTGTAATTTGATTATATACGTAAAATACGTATATGTCAAGAGACCGATCAAAATTTCAAAATGGAGCATCCTCTCCGGAAAGGACAAACCTATGGAACTTTACAACACCTGTACCCGTCTGATCGAGAAGGGCAAAACCGCCGGAATGCAGAAGAAGCTGGACATCTTCTTTGCCAACGACCGTCTGACCGAGGAGGAGTATACCAAACTCTGCGCCCAGCTGGCCGCAAAGCAGAAGGTGGACGGCGTGATGCTCAAGACGGTATCCACCAACCGCAAACTGAGCAAGCGGGCAGACGGCCTGTACATCGACCCGCAGTTTGAGCGCAATTATGCCGAGTGCAAGCGGCTGGGCATCCCCGTGGGCGTGTATTACTACACCTATGCCGTCTCCCGCGCCGGTGCGGACGCCGAGCTGGCGATGCTCAAGTCCGCCCTGACCGGCAAGACCTTTGAGCTGCCAGTGGCGGTGGACGTGGAGGACAACAAGCTCCACAGCCTTGGCAAGCAGGCCCTGACCAATCAGGTGCTTAGCGCCCTGGGCAAGCCCGTACTCCCCATCGAGTCGGCCCAGCTGGAGCAAATTGTGACCACCGGCATCACCACCGTGGCAGCCCTCGTGGCGTGGTGGCAGAACAACTCCTTCACGCCGGAAGCGATCAAGGCGGATGCCGAGTACGACCGGCTGAAGATGCAGGGCAAGTAAATCCTTTCTCCCACGTCAGTACATAGTAAGAGCCCTGCTCTCTCGGATGACCTCCGGGAAGGCAGGGCTGTTTTTTGTTTGTGCGAAGAGTATAACATAGCAGGCAGAGGGAGGATGTGGAAACAATGACTGAAAAATTCGACCGCCTGCTGCGCCCGCTCGGCATCACAAGATACCGGAAGGGCTATCCCGTACTCATCCGGTGTCCGGATCTGGTACAGACCCAGCCGGACCGGCTACAGGCCCTGCAGAAAGAGATCTACATGCCCGTGGCCGATACCATGGGGCTGCGCTGGAAATCCGTCGAGAGCGTCATCCGCCGGGCTGCCACGCTGGCATGGAAGGTCAACCCGGAACGGGTGCAGGAACTGGCAGGCTATCCGTTGGCAAAGCGGCCAACTGCCGGGGCGTTTCTGGAAATGCTGTGTAATGCTTTGACTCAACGCTTGTAAGTTACTTTTAATCTGTTCCAAGCTCAAAAAGTGGGTTGCGCAGTGGGTTTGAGTAAAAGAAAAGCCCCCAGAAACTTACGTTTCTAGGTGCTATTTCTTGGTGGGCGCGGGTGGACTACGCAAGCCGCGCATCTAAAAAAGCCCCACTGGGGCTTTTTTGCCGCCGGGACGTATGGCGGCGGCCGATGCTGTTCGAATCCACCCTTGCAATCCTTTACAAAGTCTGGATAAAACAGAAACTCCAGCGTCATGATAACGCTGGAGTTCTTGGTGGAGCGAAGCAACCCAAATCCGAACCATTGCCCTCTGGGGCATCTTTGGCGGCGATCTCATCGAAAGTGATGGTTTTTGTGCCGTCTTTGTAGTTGAATGTAATCAAAACTTTTTCATCATAGAGATAAACAGCGTTCACAAACGTATTGATAAGCGTTTCCCGGTGGCTTTTCACGTTCGGGTCGAGCTTGCGGAACCGGGTCAGCCAGAAACGAACCTGATTTTCGCTCAACCGTGGCCGAGCGATTTTTTCTTCGGCAATCCGAATCTCAAGTTCTTTCTGCTGGGCTTCCAGCTTTTCCAAACGCGATTTGGTGGAGTTGGTCAGCACACCTGCTTGAATGGCGTTCAGCATATTTTCAATGCCATTCTCTACCTCGCGCATCTGCTTTTCCAGCAAAGGGAGCGTGGTGTTTTCCTGATCCTGCAACTCCATCACTTCCGCAACGATGGCATCAATCACGGCATCATCCTGAATCAGCTTCATGGTTTCAGCTACGACCAAATCTTCCAGCCATTCCTTACGGACGGTCTTTTTCTTGCAGGT
>CAKSZU010000064.1 GCA_934526125.1 uncultured Faecalibacterium sp.
CTGGATGAGTTTCAGGAGAAGATCTTGCTGGAGGGCTACACCACCAACACGGTCATTCACTACCACGCCATCTTCGGTAAAGCGTTCAAGGATGCCGTCCGCAAGGACTATCTGGAAACCAACCCGATGCTGAAAGTTGACCGCCCGAAGAAGAACAGCTTCCGGCCCAACTTCGTGCCGGAACACTTTGAATGGCGGCTCCGGAAGTATAGCTTGCCCCGCATCCGCTTCCACGATCTGCGCCATAGCTGCGCCAGCCTGATGGTGATGAACGGCGTATCCATGAAGCAGGTTCTGGGGCACAGCACCTTTTCTACCACCGCTGACATCTACGCACATCTCGATTACAAGAGCAAACAGGGGTCTGCTGGGGTCATTGCGAACCTTTTGGGAGAATCCAAACTTCCCAAATAATTATGGATTTATCGTTCATGTATAAAGCATACTGTGATGAGGCAAAAGCGGTCTTTCTCTGCTTGATGCAAAAGAAAAAGTCGCAGATTCGTTTGAATCTGCGACTTCTGGCGGAGATGGTGGGATTCGAACCCACGTGCCCGATTAAGGACAAAACGATTTCGAGTCGTTCTCGTTACGACCGCTTCGATACATCTCCAGATGATACTCAATTATTATAGCAAAAATCGCGCGTTCCGTCAACTGCCGGGATGCGCCCGGATGCAAAAGAAAAGCAGCCTGCCGTGGAGAAAGCGGCAGGCTGTGGTTTTTTGTGCGGGAAGGGGCCGGGGTCAGCGGTCGTCCTCGGGGCGGTTCTTCAGGTCCAGCTCGGGCATCAGCTCGTCGCTGATGATGGTCAGCATCTGCTCCAGCTTGTCCACGTCCTCTTCGGGGAAGCGCTCCCGCACACGCTCGACCACGGTACTCAGGTAGGAGTAGCTGATGTTGTAGTAGTCGATGTATTTCTGGGTGGGGCGCAGGTGATACTCCCGGCGGTCGGTGGTGGACTGGATCTTCTCAACGTAGCCTTTTTTGACCAGCGAGCCGATCTTGTAGGCCGCATTGGGGGTGGAGATCTGCATCATCCGGGAGAACTCCGCAATGGTGGGCTCCCCCATGGCCATGATGCCTTCCATGCAGAAGGACTCCACGGTGGTCAGGGTGGCCTCCCGGGTGGCAAAGCGCTGGAATACGTTCTGGTAGAAGTGGAGCTTGAACTTGGTATAGACGTCGTTGAATGCTTTTTCGAGCATGGTGCGGTTTCCTCCGATAACTCAATTTCCTTCAGTATACCATGTTTTGAGCCGGACGGAAAGGCAAAATACGCCCGACAGGCCGCATTTTTATTTTGCGGTGTCTGCGGCTGCGGCGGCCTTGCGGGCAAAGCGGACCCGCAGGATGTTCAGCACCACCAGTTCCAGCGCGATGGCCACGGCCAGCAGCACCAGCGAGGTCCACAGGCTGGCGTGACGGCCCAGGAACATCTGGGTCAGGCCGGTGATGACGTAGCAGGCCGCCGCCACCGAGGCGGCGGTGATGGCATAGGGCAGCTGGGTGGACACATGGTTCACGTGGTTGCAGTGGGCACCGGCCGAGGCCATGATGGTGGTGTCGGAGATGGGCGAGCAGTGGTCGCCGCAGACGGCACCGGACAGGCAGGCGGCGATGGAGACCACCAGCATCTCTCCCTGCGGGAAGGCGTGGCAGACGATGGGGATCAGGATGGAGAAGGTGCCCCAGCTGGTGCCGGTGGCAAAGGCCAGAAAGACCGCCACCAGGAAGATGATGACCGGCAGCAGGTACTGCAGGGCGGCGGCGGAGCCGCTGAGCAGGTTGGCCACATAGTACTTGGCACCCAGCAGGTTGGTCATGCCGGAAAGGGTCCAGGCCAGGGTCAGGATCAGCATGGGGCTGACCATGGCCTTGAAGCCCTCGGGGATGCAGGCCGCGAAGTCCTGGAAGGTCATCACGCTGCGCACCCGGTAGAACACGAAGGTGAACAGCAGGGCGATGCTGCTGCCCAGCACCAGGCCCGCCGAGGCGTCGCAGTCGGAGAAGGCGGTGATGAAATCCACCCCGCGGAAGAAACCGCCGGTGTAGATCAGGCCGAAGATGCAGGCCGCGATCAGCACCAGCACCGGGGCCACCAGGTCGATGACGTGGCCGCTGGTATCGTCGCCGGTGTCGGCGTCGTCCCCGTAGGGCCGGTCGGCGGTGGTGAACAGGTCGCCCAGGCGGGCGTTGTCCTCGTGCTGCTTCATGGGGCCGTAGTCGGCCCCGGTGAAGATGAGGAACAGGCTCATGACGATGGTCAGCAGGGCGTAGTAGTTATAAGGGATGGTGCGCAGGAACATGGTGAAGCCGTTGATGCCGGAGCCCTCGGGTACGCTGGACGTGACGGCGGCGGCCCAGCTGGACACCGGCGCGATGATGCAGACCGGGGCGGCCGTGGAGTCGATGAGGTAGGCCAGCTTTGCCCGGGAGACGTTCTGCCGGTCGGTGACGGGCTGCATGACCGAGCCAACGGTCAGGCAGTTGAAGTAGTCGTCCACGAAGATCAGTACGCCCAGCACAAGGGTGGCCAGCTGCGCCCCGGCCCGGGTGTGGATGTGGGTGGAGGCCCAGCGGCCGAAGGCGGCGCTTCCGCCGGCCTTGTTCATCAGGGCCACCAGGATGCCCAGCATCACCAGAAAGACCAGGATGCCCACGTTGCTGCTGTCCGAGAGCTTGGCCACCATGCCGCCGTCCTCGTTGAAGAACAGGGTGTTGAGGGCCAGCTCCAGATTGCCGTTGGCATACAGCAGCGCACCGGTGGCGATGCCCACCAGCAGCGAGGTGTAGACCTCCTTGGTGTTCAGGGCCAGCACGATGGCCACCACCGGCGGCAGCAGGGACAGGGCCGTGCTGTACACGGCGCAGGTGTAGTTGGCAGGGTCATCGAGGGTGCCGGGGGTGGCTGCGGTACACCAGACCAGCAGCGCGAACACCAGCAGTGCCCCCACCCAGGAGAGATTCGTCTTTTTCATAAATGATTCCTCGTTTGATTTTTTGCACCGGCCCGGGGCAGACTATCCCCTGTGGATGTCAGAAACGGGGGGACGTGCCGTGCCGGATTATAAAGCGCTGTACTTTGAGCTGTTCCGTGCCAGCGAGCAGGCGATCCGCCTGCTGCAGGAGGCCCAGCTGCGGGCAGAACAGCAGGTCATGGAGGAGGACAGCACACCGGTCAGGCTTGCGCCTTCTTCGCCTCCGCCTTCGCAGCAAACTTCGCATCGTTGATGATGAAGCGCTCGTGGACGCCGCCGCCCACGGGCCCTTTTTCGTCGTGCAGGGTGACGCGGAACACCAGCTTGCGGCCCTCCACGGCGGTCAGCTCGCTCTCGCAGGTCACGGTCATCCCCACGGGGGTGGGGGCGCTGTGGTCCAGCTCCAGCCGGGTGCCCACCGTGCCGCAGCCCTCCTCCAGTTCGGGGGCCACGCTCATCCAGCAGGTCTTTTCGGCCAGCGCCACCAGCGCGGGGGTGGCGAACACGTCCAGCGTGCCGCTGCCCATGGTCTTTGCGGTGTTTTCAGGGGTGACGAGCTGGGACTGCTCGCCGCGGATACCGACAGTCAACATAAAAATACATCCTTTCCGATGCCCCGAGGGGCATTTTTTTACAAGTACAGTGTAAGCATACCACATTTTTGCCCCCGGCGCACCTATTTGGATGCTTTTTTCTGCAAATCTTCCGCCCGGCCCCTGCCCTTCCCCCTATTTTGCCAAAAATCCGATGGAACTTTTTGTAAAAATGTCAAAAATTCCAAAAGCACTTGACAGAGACGCAGGGGGGGACTGTAAAATGAAAGCCATGCCCTTGCGATTTTACGACGGCGCGGCGGGGACGCCGGCGGCCCCTTTTTGTGTGCGGACGGAGGAAAAGCTGCTCCTGGTACAACCTCTCAGACGGGCCTGCCCTCGCAGATGCCTTGGCTCTCCCTTTGGGAGAGCTGGCGCAAAGCGCCTGAGAGGGCGAGCCCGCTGACCGGCGGCGCTTTGCGTCAGCGTCCTTGCCCTCTCCGTCAGTGCTGACGCACTGCCACTTCTCCCAAAGGGAGAGGCAGGGGCGCACAGAGGCAAGGCTCATCTGAAGATGGAGTTCCTCTCCTGAAACTGCAAATTTCTTGCGTTTTGCGGTTTGTTTTATCAATTCTGAAAAAGTGTTCAGAAATGATCAAAAACCCATTGACAGAAGGCAGTCTGCGTGTTATCATGAACACATGAACAGATGCTCATACGTCAAAACGAAGGAGGCGCATCCAATGACCGGACTGGAAAAGATCACGCCGGAGGCTGAACCGGAAAAACCGCAGCAGCCGGTGGAGATGCCGGACGACGAAGTGCTGTACGAGCTGGCCGACCTGTTCCGGGTATTCGGCGATTCCACCCGCATCAAGATCCTGTATGCACTGCATGACAACGAGCTGTGCGTACAGGACATCGCCAATGCGGTGGAGCTGAGCCAGTCGGCAGTGAGCCATCAGCTCCGGGTGCTGAAGGATACCAAGCTGGTGCGGTTCCGTCGGGACGGCAAGACCGTTTACTACGCACTGGACGATGACCATGTGCGCAGCATCCTCTCCATGGGGATGGATCATATCGAAGAATAATCTGCAGAAAAGGGGTACTTTCTTATGAAGAAGAGCTACAAGATCGAAGTCGACTGCGCAAACTGCGCCCAGAAGATGGAGGATGCCGCCAACACCGTTTCCGGCGTGGCACAGGCAACTGTCAGCTTCATGACCCAGAAGATGAAGGTGGAGTTTGACGAGGGTGCAGACCCCCACGACACCATGGTGAAGGTGCTGGCTGCCTGCAAGAAGGTCGAGGACGACTGCGAGATCTTTGATATCTGATCTCCGGCCCCCTCTCCGGCTCCCCTGAGGGGGAGCTTTTTGCAACGCATTTTTCCGGAACAGGGGGAAAACTGTGGAAAAACAGCTGAGTTTTCAACTGTTTCCACCGGGTTTTCAACATCCTTTGCGGAAAAGTGCAAAAAGAAACGCAAAAAAGCAGGTTCTTTCCGGGAAAAGTTCGTGGAAAACCCGGGGGAAAACGTGGAAAAGCCGCTCTCACGGGGAAAACCTGTTGAATCTGTGCCCTGCACAGACCGCCGGACGGGCGGAAAACCCACGAAAAGGAGACTTTCGTATGACCAAAAAGCAAAAGAAAACGCTTTATCGGATCATCGCATCGGTGATCCTGATCCTCATCCTGAAACTGCTGCCCTCCTTCCCCACGCCGGTGGAACTGGTACTCTACTGCATCCCCTACCTTGTGGTGGGCTGGGATGTGCTGCGCAAGGCACTGAAGGGCATCAAGAACCGTCAGCCCTTTGACGAGTGCTTCCTGATGGCTGTTGCCACCGTGGGCGCCTTCGCCCTGGGCGACTATGTGGAGGGCTGCGCCGTCATCATCTTCTACCAGATCGGCGAGCTATTCCAGAGCGTGGCCGTGGGCAAGAGCCGCCAGAGCATTTCCAGCCTGATGGACATCCGCCCGGACTACGCCAACATCGAGGGCGAGGACGGCAAGCTGGAGCAGGTGGACCCGGATGACGTGGAGATCGGCACCGTCATCGTGGTCCAGCCCGGCGAGCGCGTACCCATCGACGGCGTGATCGTGGAGGGCACTTCCGCCCTGAACACCGCAGCCCTCACCGGCGAGAGCCTGCCCCGCGACGTGCAGGCCGGGGATGAGGTCATCAGCGGCTGCGTGAACATGACCGGCCTGCTGAAGGTGAAGACCAGCAAGGAGTTCGGCGAGTCCACCGTCTCCAAGATCCTCGACCTCGTGGAAAATTCCAGCATGAAGAAGGCTCGTGCCGAGAACTTCATCACCCGGTTCGCCCGGGTGTACACCCCGGCCGTCTGCTACGGCGCACTGGCGCTGGCCTTTATCCCCCCCATCGTCCTGCTGCTGATGGGCCAGCCCGCCCGCTTCGGCGACTGGATCTACCGCGCCCTGACCTTCCTGGTCATCAGCTGCCCCTGCGCACTGGTCATCTCCATCCCCCTGAGCTTCTTCGGCGGCATCGGCGGTGCATCCGCCTGCGGCATCCTGGTCAAGGGCTCCACCTATCTGGAAGAGCTGGCCCGTACCGGCGTTGTCGTCTTTGATAAGACCGGCACCCTGACCCAGGGCACCTTCAAGGTGGTGGGCGTCCACCCCGCCGAGGGCGTCACCGAGGACGAGCTGGTGGAGGCCGCGGCCCTGGCCGAGAGCTGGTCCAAGCACCCCATCTCCCTGAGCATCAAGAACGCCTATGGCAAGGAAATCGACGCCAGCCGCGTCACCGATGTGGAAGAGCTGGGCGGCCACGGCGTCACCGCCAAGGTGGACGGCAAGGCTGTTGCGGCCGGCAACGCCCGCCTGATGGCAAAGCTGGACCTCACCGCCCCCGAAGTCACCGAGCCGGGCACCATCGTCCATGTGGCCATCGAGGGCAAATACGCCGGTTACCTGCTGATCGCCGATGTGGTCAAGCCCCACAGCGCTGCGGCCATCCAGGGCCTGAAGGCGGCCGGTGTCCGCAAGACCGTCATGCTGACCGGCGACGCCGAGCCTGTGGCCAAGGCCGTGGCAGCGCAGCTGGGTCTGGACGAGTACCATGCCGGTCTGCTGCCCGGCGATAAGGTGGACCAGATCGAAAAGCTCATCGCCGAGAAGCAGCCTAAAGAGAATCTGGCCTTCGTGGGCGACGGCATCAACGATGCCCCCGTCCTGTCCCGGGCCGATGTGGGCATCGCCATGGGCGCTCTGGGCTCCGATGCCGCCATTGAGGCTGCGGACGTGGTCCTGATGGACGACGACCCCGCCAAGATCGCTCTGGCCATGAAGATCGCCCGCCGCACCCTGCGCATCGTCTACCAGAACATCGTGTTCGCCCTGGCCATCAAGTTCGCCTGCCTGATCCTGGGTGCGCTGGGTCTGGCCTCCATGTGGACCGCCATCTTCGCCGATGTGGGCGTGATGGTCCTGGCCGTCCTCAACGCCACCCGCGCCCTCTACACGAAAGACCTTGTCAGGAAAGCCTCCCAGTGATCGCTGCATAAAATACGAATGCCACCGGAGAAACAGGTTTGCTGCCTGCTGCTCCGGTGGCATTTTTGTTTTTGAAAAAGGAATTCAGGCAGGCAGATGCACCTGTACAAAACGCTGCATCTCCGACTCCAGATTATTGACAAGGCTTCGGAAAGAAGGATGCTGCTGAAAGGCCTGCACCGGGTAAAGTAACTGCAGTTCTGCCTCTACCCCCTTCTCCCGCAGAGGAACACAGACCAGCTCTCCGGTCTGCACACCGGAATAGCGGTAGTGGGCCGGGGCAAAAGCAATAGCATAGGTGTCGGTATGCTGGCGGACCAGCTCTACCACGCTGTTCACGGTGCCGACTTCCACGATGTGCTTGTCCGTGATGGTCCGTACCAGATCCGGAAGAAATTGGTCGATGGCAGTCAGTGCGCTGTCCGACTGATTCATAGGTTCCAGTGTGTGATTGGGAAAGGCCAGATAGTATTTTTTCAAATCGCTGAAAGTAAGGCTCTCTCTCTGGGCCAGTGGACTGAGCCGGTTTACCAGGCAGCCATAGACACCACGGGCCAGTACGACTTTCCGGTTGTTCAGGGCTTTCAGCTCCCGGCTGAGATCGACCTGAGGAGAACCGAGGGTGAGGATCAGGTGAGGTTTCTGTGCATCGGCGGAAAGATATCGCTCAGGCTGCGCTTCAGTCCGGTAACTGACGGTCAACTCCGGGTAGCTCTCACGGAGACGAAGCAGAATGTCCGGCACAAGAAATCCTGCCAAAGAGATATGACTGTAAACGTCCACTTTTTTCAGGGAAGTGGCAGTGCCCAGTTCAAGCCAGCCGTTGTACAGGGCAATCACCTGCCGTGCCTGCGGCAGAATGGTCTCGCCTGCGGTCGTTAACCGGATGCCGGAGCTTGTGCGGGTGAACAGCTGGACTCCCAGCTCCTGCTCCATGGACTGGAGGGATTTCGTCAGACTGGGCTGTGCCAGATAGAGTTTCTGGGCTGCGGCCCGGATGGAACCTGCCTCTGCTACAGCGATGAAATATTCGAGCGTTGTGATCTTCATATAAAAAATGCCTGCCATTCTGTGCTTATTGCGGCGGGATATTGCTTTTTTTCATATCCCACGAAAATTTATGTATTATACAAATGTTCCGCATTATGTTAACATAATTACAGCAGATAAGTCAACCCGTGACGGATGGTTGACAAAAACAACCCTGCAGCACAGAATGAAAAGGAGTGTATTGAAAATGACGAAGCGCGAAAGATTCCTGAAGGTATTGGCAAATGAACCTGTGGATCGTGTTCCTGTGGCATTCTTCCATCACTTTACCGGTCCCTCCGACTGGAACATGGGTCTGGAGAACCCGGAGGCATTTGAGCGCAACATCGAGGGTCACCGCCCGGCACTGGAGAAGTTCGATCCGGATATCATCAAGATCATGAACGACACCCTGATGATGATGCCGATGGATGTTTCGTTTGTGGAGACCGCAGAGGATCTGAAGAAAATTCAGCCTATGTCCATGGACTGCGAGTATGTCAAGAAACAGATCGAGCTGACCAAGCGTGTGGTCGAGATCTACAAGGGCCACGACGCTCCCCTGCTGGTCACCAGCTTCTCCGCCGCCTGGCTGCTGCGCAACGCTTTTACCGTGGACCTGCCCGTGGCCGGTGCCGATGAACATATCATGAAGAAGCTGATGGCCGAGGATCCCCAGGCCATTGCCGACTGCCTGATGACCATCAGCAAGGGCATCGTGGAGCTGAACAAGATCCTGCTGACGGAGTGCGGTGCGGACGGCATCTACTTCAGCTGCGCCAATCAGGCAGGCTTCTTCCCCCGTGAGTTCCACCAGAAGTACGTGGCTCCCAGCGAGAAGTACGTGCTGGAGGAGGCCAAGAAGATCCGCGACATGAACGTTCTGCATATCTGCGGCTACCACGGCCACGGCAATGACCTGACCCTGTACACTGACTACGATGCAGCGGCCTACAGTGTGGCAGTCAACGCCGAGGGCACTACTATGGGCGATGCCAAGAAGCTGTTCGGCGGCAAGCCGGTCATCGGCGGATTCACTCAGGACGGCGTGATTTATACTGGCACCCGGGAAGAAGTCAAAAAGGCGACCTGGGATATCCTGGACAACGCAGGACAGGTGGGCGTGATCATTGGTGCAGACTGCACGGTGCCGAACGATATCGATGATGACCGCTTCAACTGGGTGCGTGACGCTGCAGCGGAGTACGCAGCACAGCACTGAGCCCCCGCTCTGCCTGCGGGAGCAATAAAACTGTGAAATATGTCGCAGGAGGAAGATCCATGACACAGGAACAATATCAGAACTATATTAAGATCCTCCGCTCGGAACTGATCCCGGCAATGGGGTGTACTGAGCCCATCGCGGTGGCTTTTGCGGCAGCCAAAGCCCGGGAAGTGTTGGGTTGTATGCCAGAAGCCATGGTGGCGCGATGCAGCGGAAACATCATTAAAAATGTGAAAAGTGTGATCGTGCCAAACTCCGGAAATGAACGGGGTGTTGAGGCTGCTGCTGTGCTGGGTGCCGTAGCCGGACAGGCCGATCTGGGACTGCAGGTCATCAGTCAGGTGACCCCGGAGCAGATCGCCCGCACCAAGGAGCTGCTGGCGCAGAAGATCTGCCGCTGCGAGCTGGAAGAAGGCGAGGGAAACCTCTACATTCTGATCACTGTGACGGCAGGCGATCAGAGCGCAGCTGTGGAAGTGCGCACCAAACACGACCATATCTCCCGGATCGTGAGGAACGGCGAGGTCCTGTTCGAGCAGCCGGATCTGCAGGTGGAGATCAGCGGAGATAAGAGCCAGCTGAATCTGAAGGATATCCTGGAGTTTGCGAACACGGTGGATCTGGAGGACGTGCGTGAACTGCTGGAAACGCAGATCAGCTACAACACTGCCATTGCAGAAGAGGGTCTGAACAATTTCTGGGGTGCCAGTGTGGGCCGCACCATTCTGGATGCGGAGTCCGGCAGTACCCTGCAGCGGGCCCGTGCAGCGGCCGCCGCCGGAAGCGATGCACGGATGAACGGCTGCGCTCTGCCGGTGGTCATCAATTCCGGCAGCGGCAATCAGGGGATCACCTGCTGTATGCCCATCGTAGTCTATGCCCGGGATCTGGGCTGCAGCCATGAGCAGCTGCTGCGCGCATTGACCCTCTCTAATCTGATCTCCATCCACCAGAAACGGTTCATCGGGAACTTGTCAGCCTACTGCGGCGCGGTTTCGGCCGGTACAGCGGCTGCCTGCGGCATTGCATATCTGCAAGGCGCGGATTACGATGTAATTGGTACCACCATCGTCAATGCGGTGGGAACCACCGGCGGAATTATCTGTGACGGTGCAAAATCTTCCTGCGCCTCCAAGATCTCGGCCTCGGTAGAGGCTGGCGTACTGGGTTACGAGATGGCCCGCCGTGGACGCAAGTTCCAGTTTGGCGAGGGTATCGTTTCCGGCGACTATGAGCAGACCATCCGGAATATCGGCTGTGTGGGCCGGGATGGAATGCGCGACACGGATGTGACGATCCTGAATCTGATGATCCAGGACACTGCCAAGTAAGACGTTTGCGGAAGCGTCTTTCCCCTTTTGCCCCTGAAAAGGATCTTCCCGGCCCGGTGAGAGAGCGGGTCGGGAAATGAAAGGAGTTTTTTCCATGGAAGAAAAAAAGAAACGGAGCTTTTGGGAAAGCTTCAAGATCTGGTTTGGTCTGGGCGCACTGATGTTTGGCACCTACTGCGGTGCAAATATGGCGTCCGGCGTGTATGCAACTACTTATATGGTTACCTTTGGCGGCGGCTGGATGTGGGTCTGCCTGGCGATCTTTATTGCCTTTATGGCCTTCTTCTGCGCTGTGTCCCTGAACTTTATCCGGGCGTATAAGGTGGATAACTACAATTCCTACTATCTGGCCCTGTGGGGCGCCGACAAGCCGGGCACCAACCCTGTAGTCAAGGTGATCGTCAGTATCTTCTTTGATGTATACACTACCCTGATGGGTGTTGTTACTGTGGCGGCTACCATTGCCTTGTTTGCCAACCTGATGGAATCGCTGTTCAACATCCCCATCGGCGTCGGCAGCATCATCGCGGTGGTCATGTTCACTCTGCTGTCCATGTACGGAGCTGCATTCCTGCGGAAGTTCAACACCGTGATGACGATCTCCCTGATTGCTGCACTGGCCGCGATCCTGATTTTCGTCATCGCCATGCGCGGGGATGTGCTGGCCCAGAGGATGTTTGACTTTGAGGGCGGCATGAACTGGAGCGGAAAGACCCTGGCCTCCCACTTCGGGATGCTGGTTTCCTACTGCTTTACCACCGCCAGCTGGGGCGGCTCCCTGAGCAACTATGCCGAGAATATCCATACCAAGAAAGATGCTATCGGCAGCGGCATCCTGATCGGTGTCATGGTGGCAAGTCTGTTCTTTGTCACAAGCCTGATCGTGCTTCCCTTCCTTCCGGATGCCTTTGTGGCAACTCCTATCCTTTCCATCTGCAAAGAGTATATGCCCGGTGTGATGACTGCCATTTACTGGCTGGTCGTGATGCTGTCGGTCATCTCCACTGGCCCGACCTTCATCTTCAACACTTCCAACCGCTTTGTCAAGGTCTGGAAGACTGAGAAGGTGCCCCAGCGGGTCAAGCTGTTCGTCATTGCACTGGCCTTCCTGCTGCTCTGTCTGGCACTTTCCAAGATTGGCCTGATCGCGATCTGCCAGAAGGGTTACACCGCACTGGGCAATGTGGCGATCTTCGCTATCGCAGCGCCTCTGTTCGTCTCCATTATCCGCGTCCGCAAAAAGGACAAGGCCGATGCTGAAGCTGCTGCCGCTCAGAAAAGCGAGCAGTGATCCCATAAGACATTCCCATACCCATTCCTGATACTTCATCCAGAACCTCAGAAGCAGGAGCCCCCGCCGATTCCGGCGGGGGCTCCTGCTCTTGCAATCTGCGGCAAATCTGTTATACTACTAATCCAGGGGGTTAGTGTAATGAAAGAAACCGAAACGATACGATCTGCGCCGCGCACAGAGGGAACGGTCTGGAAAGCGTTCCGGGCCGCCGCGCCGCAGACAGTGCCGGTGTTTGCCGGATATCTGGTGCTGGGCTTCGGCTACGGCATCTATGTGCAGAGCCTCGGGCTTCCGGTCTGGCTGCCCATGCTGATGGGTACGGTGGTCTATGGCGGCTCGCTGGAGTTTGTGCTGGCCAGTCTGCTGCTGAGCGCCTTCTCGCCGCTGTCGGCCTTCCTGATGGCGCTGATGATCCAGGCCCGGCATCTGTTCTACGGTCTGGCCATGCTGGAGCGGTACAAGGGCTGCGGCTGGCGCAGCTTCTACATGATCTTTGCCATGAGCGACGAGACCTTCTCCATCACCTGTTCGGCGCAGCCGCCGGAAGGGGTGGACAAAGGCTGGTTCATGTTCTTCATCACCCTGCTGGATCAGATCTACTGGGTGGCCAGCGCCGGTCTGGGGGCTGTGGTGGGCTCTGTCCTGCCCTTCAGCACCGAGGGCGTGGACTTTGTGATGACCGCCATGTTCGTGGTGATCTTCCTCAACCAGTGGGAGAA
>CAKSZU010000065.1 GCA_934526125.1 uncultured Faecalibacterium sp.
ACGATCTCGCCCACATGGCCCAGCTGGGGGTCCAGCTCGGTGCAGCGGAGCATCTGGCCGTCCATGCCGCACAGGCCGACGCCGCGGCCCCGCAGCTTGGCCACCAGATCCTTGTTCACCTTACCGGCCAGCACCTGCTGGACGATCTCCATGGTGGCATCGTCGGTGACCCGCAGGCCGTTGTTGAAATGGCTCTCCACGCCGACTTTTTTCAGCATCTCATTGATGGCCGGGCCGCCGCCGTGTACCAGCACCACCCGCACACCCAGAAGCGTCAGGGTGACCAGGTCGTTCATGACGGCGTTTTTCAGCGTTTCGTTGATCATGGCGTTGCCGCCGTATTTGATGACCATGGTCTTGCCATGGTATTTCTGGATATAGGGGGTCGCCTCCGAAAACAGGAGGGCCATTTCTTCATTTTTCATAATACGTTCCTCATTCCCATCCGGCCCATCAGGTGCGGTAGTCGCCGTTGATCTTCACATAATCATAAGTCAGGTCGCAGCCCCAGGCCTTGGCGCCGGCCTCGCCGGTGCCCATGTCCACCTTGACCAGCACATCGTGTTCGGCCAGCACCTTGGCGGCCTCGTCCTCGCTGTAGGGGTGGTAGGCGGCGTTCTCGCAGACATAGACTTCGCCTGCGGCGCTGGACAGCCAGACGCAGACCCTGTCGATGGAGAAATCGCCGGGGGTGTAGCCGATGGCGCAGAGGATGCGGCCCCAGTTGGCGTCCCGGCCAAAGACTGCAGCCTTGAACAGGTTGGAGCAGACCACGCTGCGACTGACGGCGCGGGCAGTCTTCAGGTCGGGGGCGTGGGTCACCTCGCAGGTGATGAGGTGGGTGGCACCCTCGCCGTCTCCGGCGTGCTCGGCGCACATATGCTCGGCAATGGCGGTCAGGGCCGCCACAAAGGCTTCGTAATCCGCGTTTTCCTCGCAGATCTCCGGGTTGCCGGCAAGACCCGATGCCATGATGATGAGGGTGTCGTTGGTGGAAGTGTCCAGATCCACGCTCATCTGATTGTAGGTGCCGGGCACGACCGTCTTGAGGGCCTTTTCCAGCAGAGCCGGGGAGACCGCCGCATCGGTGGTGTAGAAAGCCAGCATGGTGGCCATGTTGGGGGCGATCATGCCGCTGCCCTTGCCGATGGCACCCACGGTGCAGGTCCTGCCGCCCAGCTCGAACTGGATGGCGTACTCCTTTTTATGGGTATCGGTGGTCATGATGGCGGTCGCCGCATCGGTGCTGCCCTGTTCGGTGGCAGCCAGCTTGGCCGCAGCGGCAGGGATGCCCCGGGCAAAGGGGTCGATGACCATGGGCTGGCCGATGACACCGGTGGATGCCGGCAGGACGTCCTGCGGGTCGATGCCGAGGGTCTTGCCCACAATGTCGCAGCACTCCTCGGCCAGCGCCACGCCGTTGGCGGCGCAGGTGTTGGCGTTGCCGCTGTTCACCACGATGGCCTGTGCATAGCCGTCGGTCAGGTGGGCGCGGTCCACCTTGATGGGCGCGCCGCAGACCTTGTTGGTGGTATACACACCGGCCGCCGCACAGCGGACGTCCGCCTTGATGAGTGCCAGATCGTATTTTTCGGAATGGTTTGCGCGGATGCCGCAATGGACACCGGCTGCCGCAAACCCCTTGGGCGCACAGATGCCGCCCGCAACTTCTTTATACTGCATAAAGATTCTCCTTTCCCACAGGACGAACTCTTTGTTCTTACTCCAGCCCTTCGGTCTCCGGCAGGCCCAGCATCAGGTTCATGCACTGGACCGCCGCGCCGGAAGAGCCCTTGCCCAGATTGTCGAAGAGCGAGACCAGCATCATCTGGTCGCCTGCGGCATTGACGGTCATATACAGCTCCATCCGGTCGGTACCGGCCATGGCGTTGGAGTACAGGCCATTCTCGGGCAGAGCCTCGTTCAGGGTGTGTACTTTGACGGTGGCGGCGTCCTGATAATAGGCGGTCAGGCCTGCGGCTACGGCTTCGGCCGTGGTGCCCGCCGCTTTCAGGTCCAGCGGCACCAGCACCTGCATCCCGCAGTAGTAATCGCAGACCACCGGCACGAACATGGGGGTGTGGGCCAGTCCGCTGATCTCCTTCATCTCCGGCAGATGCTTATGGGCAAGGCCCAGGCCGTAGCTCTTGGGCGCATCCAGCTTGCTGTGGGCCGGACGGTCGGGGCTCTCGTACTCGGCGATCATCTTCTTGCCGCCGCCGGAGTATCCGGAGATGCCGGTGCAGCTGAAGGGGTACTCCGCCGGGGCAAGGCCCAGCTCCACCAGCGGCCGGGCGATGCTGATGAAGCCGCTGGCATAGCAGCCGGGCACCGCCACGCGGTAAGAATTTTTGATCTTTTCCTTCTGTCCTTTCAGTTCCGGGAACCCGTAGTCCCAGGCCGGGTCGGTGCGGAACGCCGTGGAGGTGTCCAGCACCTTCACATCCGGGCGGAGCAGGGGCATGACTTCCCGGGATGCCGCATCCGGCAGGCAGAGGAAGGCGAGGTCGGCCGAATTGATGACCTTGGCCCGCTCGTTGACATCCTTGCGGCCCTCGGCCGAAATGCTCAGCAGCTCGATCTCCGGGCGCTGGGCCAGCCGGTCGGCGATGCGCAGGCCGGTGGTGCCGGAAGAGCCGTCAATAAAAACCTTCACGCTCATGCGTTGTTCGCCTCCCACGCGGCCAGCTGTGCATTGGCCAGAGCGATCTGGTTCTTCACGCTGGCTTCGCTGGGGCCGCCGTAGCTGGTGCGGCCCTCGCAGCACTTGATCAGATCGATGGCATCGTAGATATCCTGTTCAAACAGATCGCTGTAGCCCTTGAACTCGTCCAGAGACAGCTCCTCGAGGGTCTTGTCCTTGGCGATGCAGTCCGACACCATGCAGCCGGTGAGCTTGTAGGCATCCCGGAAGGGCATGCCCTTCTTGGTCAGGTAGTCGGCGCAGTCGGTGGCGTTGATGAAGCCCTTGGCGGCGGCGCGGCGCATGTTGGCGGGCAGGGTCTTCATGGTGTCCAGCATGGGGGTCACCGTTTTCAGGCAGAGTTCCAGCGTATCCACGGCGTCGAAGATGGCCTCTTTGTCTTCCTGCATATCCTTGTTGTAGGCCAGCGGGATGCCCTTCATCATGACCAGCAGGGTGTTCAGGTCGCCGTAGACCCGGCCGGTCTTGCCGCGGATCAGCTCGGTGACGTCGGGGTTCTTCTTCTGAGGCATGATAGAAGAGCCGGTGGTGAAGGCGTCGTCCAGCTCGATGAACTTGAACTCCCAGCTGCACCAGAGGATGATCTCCTCGGAGAGGCGGGACAGGTGCATCATGCAGATGGAGATGGCGCTGGCCAGCTCCATGCAGAAATCACGGTCGGACACACCGTCCAGGCTGTTGGCGCAGGGGGCGGCAAAGCCCAGCTTTTCGGCGGTGAACTGGCGGTCCAGCGGGTAGGTGGTACCGGCCAGAGCGCCGGAGCCCAGCGGGCACTGGGCGTCCATCCGGGCGGTGGCGTCCTCAAAGCGCTGCAGGTCCCGCAGCAGCATGGAGGCGTAGGCCATCAGCGCGTGGCCGAAGGTGATGGGCTGGGCGCGCTGAAGGTGGGTATAGCCGGGCATGACAGCGGTGGTGTTCTCAGCGGCCTTCCTGCAGATGACCTTGATGAGTTCCACGATGTAGGCCTGCAGGGTCTTGCTGTAATCCCGCAGGGTCAGGCGGATATCCAGCGCCACCTGATCGTTGCGGCTGCGGCCGGTATGGAGCCGCTTGCCGGCGTCGCCGATGCGGGCGGTCAGGGTCTGCTCCACGAAGGTATGCACATCCTCGGCACCCGGGTCGATCTCCAGCTTGCCGGAAGCCAGATCATCGGCGATGGAGGCCAGACCGTTGAGGATGTCCTCGCAGTCCTTTTCGGAGATGATGCCCTGCTTTGCCAGCATGGCGGCATGGACGCCGCTGCCCCGCATATCCTGGGCGATCATCCGCTGGTCGAAGCGGATGGAGGAGTTGAAATCGTTCACGCGCGAATCGACCGCCTTGGAAAAACGGCCTTTCCAGAGTTGCTCTGCCATATAAACAAACCTCTCTATAAAACGGCAAAGCCGCCGCAGGGGAAAACGCTCCTGCGGCGGTGCCGCCGGCATCAATGCCGGTTGTTGGACTCCGGTGTGAAAGTGTAGAAAACACGCCGGAGGGAAAGTTGGCTTTGTGTGATCCCGTCCGGATCAGCCGCTCAGTCTTCGATCTTGGGCCAGCTCTTGGACAGCTTTGCGCGCTCCTTGATGGACAGGCCGAACAGGTTGATGAAGCCGGTCGCATCGGACTGGTCGTAGTCCTTGTCCACGCCGAAGGAAGCGGTCTGCTCGTCGTACAGGGTGTACGGAGAGGTGACGCCGGCATTGATCATGTTGCCCTTGTACAGCTTCAGCTTCACGTCGCCGGTGACAGTCTTTTCCAGGCTGTCGGCGAAGGCATCCAGAGCCTCACGCAGCGGGGTGAACCACTGGCCGTTGTAGACGAGATCGGCGTACTTCTGGGCCAGCTGAGCCTTGAAGTGTGCGCTCTCCTTGTCCAGGGTGATGGTCTCCAGCACGTTGATGGCCTTGTACAGGATGGCACCGCCGGGGGTCTCATACACGCCGCGGCTCTTCATGCCCACCAGACGGTTCTCGACGATGTCCAGCAGACCGATGCCGTTCTCGCCGCCCAGCTTGTTCAGGTACTCCACCAGCTCCACAGCGCCCATCTCCTTGCCGTCCACAGCGGTGGGGATGCCCTTCTCGAAGTGGATGGTCACATAGGCCGGGGTGTCGGGAGCCTGCTCGGGGCTGACGCCCAGCTCCAGGAAACCGGGCTTGTTGTACTGGGGCTCATTGGCGGGGCTCTCCAGATCCATGCCCTCATGGCTCAGGTGCCACAGGTTCTTGTCCTTGGAGTAGTTGGTCTCACGGTTGATCTTCAGGGGGATGTGGTGAGCCTCGGCGTAATCGATCTCCTCGTCACGGCTCTCGATGTCCCACTCACGCCACGGAGCAATGATGGCCATATCGGGGCACAGGGCCTTCAGGGTCAGCTCAAAACGGACCTGATCGTTGCCCTTGCCGGTGCAGCCGTGGCAGATGGCGTCAGCGCCTTCCTTGATGGCGATGTCGGCCAGTGCCTTTGCGATGCAGGGACGTGCGAAGCTGGTGCCCAGCAGGTAGTCCTCATACTTTGCGCCGAACTTCAGGGTGGGGAAGATGTAGTTCTCGACGAAGTCCTTCTTCAGATCCAGAACATACAGCTTGGAAGCGCCGGTAGCCTTGGCCTTCTCTTCCAGACCGTCCAGCTCGGTGCCCTGACCCACATCACCGGAAACGGCGATGACTTCGCAGTTGTTGTAGTTCTCCTTCAGCCAGGGAATGATGATGGAGGTATCCAGACCGCCGGAGTAAGCCAGAACGACTTTTTTGATGTTTTCCTTTTTCATGATGATTGCTCCTTTTAAAAATACACTTTTGTTTTCCGGTACAGGCATCCCTCCCGCACCCTCTTGCATCTGCATTTCTGTTGATGCTTTTATTATACGCCGCGCGGCTTTTCCGTCAATGCCGAAAACCGCCAAACCTTCCGCCCTTTTCCGGCGGGATTTCTGTTATTTTGTATGTTTATGCATTTTTAAGCGGTTATATTCAATTTTTATGCAAAGACGGTGTATATATTCCATCCTCCTTACACACCAGCTCTTTCCCATACGGAAAAGCGGCCTGTCCGCTTGACAAGCCGCCGAAAAATGACTATGCTGCAAATATCGCAAGACTAGAAATTAGCACAACAGAAACAGCATATCTGCGATATGCAAACCAACGTTGTTGCTGTTGCATTAAAAAGTTGGTTTGCTATAGAAAAGGCGCTGGTCCGCAAACGACTAGATCCTTACCAAAGTCAAGTCAGAAAAAATTGACCGCTCTAGCTGGAAACTTGGAGGCGGTCATTTTTTCTGGTCTTTTTTATCATGACTGCAGAACGCCGTCAGACGCTTTTGAAGCGTCTGGCGGCGTTCTGCGGTTACGGATTATATTTCCTTAAAATCTCTTCCAGCTGTTCCGGGGGCAGCTGCCGGACCGGCTCCGGGGGCTGCCGGCCCTTTTTCAGGGGCAGCCACCAGCGGGACAGGCCCAGCCATCCGGATTTATAGGCCGTGTGGGGTTCCCGGCCCACGCAGGTGAAGCCCAGCCGGGCATGGAGACGCTCGCTGGCGGGGTTGGGGTCGGCTACAAGGGCGTAGACGTTCCAGTAGCCCATGGCTTCCAGCACTTCCAGAAGGGCCCGGTAGAGGGTGTCACCCACCCCGAAGCCCCGGGCATCCGGCGCACAGTAGATGGTGCTTTCCACCGACCAGCTGTAGGCTTCCCGGGGATGATACGGGTGGGCGCAGGCATAACCCAGCAGCGCCCCGTCGGCGTCCCGGGCCAGCAGCAGGGGGATCCGGGCCCGGGTGTCGTCCACCCACTGCTCATATTCCGGCAGGGTGGAGGGCGTGATCTGAAACGTTGCCGTGTGGTGCAGGACGTACCAGTTGTAGATCTCCAGAATCTCCGCCGCATCGGCCCGGACGGCCAGCGACAGCCGGGGCAGGTTCTTCCCGGCCCATTGGGCGCAGAGCGCTTCTTTCCGGGCCTTGGGCAGCTTTTTCAGCGCCGCCTCCCGGCGCAAAGCTTCCGGCTTGTCCCCGCACCGTTCCAGATAGGCAAACTTCTGGGCTCCCAGCGCCCGGGTGCAGCGGGCCCCGGTGCCGGTCTTGTGGGCGTGGAGCCGCCGGGCCGGGTCGTTGGTCCACCCGGTGTAGAGCTGTCCGCCGGAGCAGCGCACCATATAGACGTAGGCCCGCTCGTCTTTTTCCGTCTCTCCGGCCATCTCACAGTCTCCCGTTGTTTTTCAGCACCTGACGGCAGGCGGCAAGGGCGGTCTCCTTATCCTTGGCCGTGATCAGAAACCGGCTGGCGTGGCAGAAGCTGATGCCCTCGATGCCGCTCTTCTGCTCGATGACCTCCTGCGGCTGGCCCGCCCAGGACTGGGGGAAGGGCAGCTTGGGGCGCTTGGTCTTGTGGTCGGTGACGCACTGGGCGCTCCACCCGCCCCGCTGGCTGGGGTAGACGACGAACAGGGCGTCCGTCTTATACAGGCCGTTCTTCCAGGGCAGGTAGCAGGGCAGGATCACGATGCCGTCCCGGGAATTCTGGTAGGCCTGCTGGACCTTCTCATCGGCGCGGTTCACCGCATTGGCGCTGTCGATCTGGTGTTCCAGGATCTGCTTTGCCACGGCCACGGCCTTGAAGAAGCAGGTGTCCTGATCTTCTTTGGAATCCCACACCGGGTTGAAGAAGCCGATGGCATCGCACAGACTGTTCTGCTCGCCGGTGTTGTCGTTCAGGTCCAGCGGCTGGATGAAGTTCTCATCGATGAGCCGGGCCTGCCGCTCGCCCACAAGGCCCGGGCCCAGCACCCGCCACAGCAGGCCGAAGGCTGCATAGGGCACCCCGTTGGCGCGGTACTCCCGGGGCTCCTGATGGTGGTCGAACATCCCGAAGCCGATGTCGTAGACGATGCCGTCAAAGTCGTCCGGCACCACAAAGCCGCGGGTGATCTTGATATCCGGCCGCAGGATCTGGAGCAGGGCCGTGGCAAACACGTCATCGGCATGGAACTTGCCGGCGTGGGTAAATCCGTTTGCTGGAATTTTCATGAAAACTGTACCTCATTCTCTATGCTTGTTGTTCTGGTCCCAGTATATCACATTCTGCAGCCGGGGACAAACAGAACCAAAAAAGCCGCCGCACAGTACGCTCTGTGCGGCGGCGGCCCTTGCGGGTCAGGAGGAAGTGTCCTTCAAAGACACAGGATGGGAAAAACGCTTGTTTACAGGACGATGGGCTTATCCGGGTCCGGCTCCAGGCTCTCGCCGTTGGAGACGATCACCCGGCGGTACCACTCATAGCTCTTTTTCTTGTACCGTGCCAGCGTACCGGAACCGTCACTGTTCAGGTCCACATAGATCATGCCGTAGCGCTTTTTGATCTCGGCCGTGGAGCAGGAGATCAGATCGATGCAGCCCCAGCTGGTATAGCCCAGTACCTCCACACCGTCGTGGATGGCCTCGCTGACCTGCACCAGATGGTCGTTCATGTAGCGGATGCGGTAATCGTCCTCCACCGTGAAGCTGCCGCGGCCGTCCGGCACCAGCGTGTCGTTGGCACCCAGACCGTTCTCGGCGATGAACAGGGGCTTATGGTAGCGGCTGTACAGCCGATTCAGGGTATACCGCAGGCCCTTGGGGTCGATCTGCCAGCCCCACTCGCTGACTTTGGAGTAGGGGTTGCGCTTGAGGGTGGGCACCATGTTGCTGCCGGTGGGCTCGCCCAGCGAGTGATCCGCCGCGGCGCAGTTGCTGGAATAATAGCTGAAGGAGACGAAATCCACGGTGTGGGTCAGGGCCTCCCGGTCCTCCTCGCTGATCTCCAGCTGTACGCCCTTTTCCTCAAAGACGCGCTTGGCGTAATAGGGGTAGGCACCCAGTGCCTGCACGTCCGAGAACAGATACACCTCGTTGTCCAGCTGCATGACCTCAATGATGTCATCGGGGTTGGGGGTCAGGGGATAGATGGTGACCGCCAGGATCATGCTGCCCACCTTGTAGGCCGGGTCGATGCTGTGGGCCAGCTGTACGGCCTTTGCACTGGCCACCAGCTCGTAGTGGATGGCCTGATACAGCTGCTGGTTAGAGAGCTGATCCTTCGGGGTCAGGATGGCACCGCTGACAAAGGGCTGGTGCAGGATGGAGTTGATCTCGTTGAAGGTGATCCAGTACTTCACCTTGCCCTTGTACCGCTCGAACAGGACCCGGCAGTACTTCAGGTAGAGGTCGATCATGATCCGGTTGCTCCAGCCGTTGTACTTGCGGGCCAGGGCAAGGGGAGTCTCGTAGTGGGAGATGGTGATCAGCGGCTCGATGCCGTACTTATGGCACTCGGCGATGACATCGTCATAGAACTTCAGGCCTGCTTCGTTGGGCTCGGCCTCCTCACCGGTGGGGAAGATCCGGCTCCATGCGATGGAGAAGCGGTAGACCTTGAAGCCCATCCCGGCAAAGAGCCGGATATCCTCCTTGTAGCGGTGGTAGTAATCAATGCCCTTCAACTTGAGATTGTCCGGGGTCGGCTCCTCGGTGATGACCTTGAAGCCCTTGGGCAGGACATCCTGAATGGACAGGCCCTTGCCGTCCTCCAGATAGGCACCCTCGCACTGATTGGCGGCCGTTGCGCCGCCCCAGAGGAAGTTCTTCGGGAAATACATCTGTGTCCCTCCTGCAGATCAGTTCTTCTTCTCGTCGCGGAACAGGACGAAGGAGACGATGAATGCGACCACAAAGGCGATGGCTGCACCGGCGCAGGCGAAGTAGAAGTTGGACATGGGGGCATCCAGACCGATGTAGCTGGGCAGGGTCAGCAGGCCGGGAGAGCCGCCGGAGTAGTTCTTGGTGTTCATCAGGCCCATGAAGAAGCCGCCGACACCGCCGCCGGCCATGGCTGCGATCATGTTGGTGCGGATCTTCATGGTGACGCCGTACAGGACCGGCTCGGTGATGCCGCAGACGGCGGTGATGCCGGTGGCGGAGGTCAGCTGCTTGAGCTCAGGGTCCTTGGTCTTGAGGGAGACGGCCAGAGCTGCTGCGCCCTGTGCCACATTGGAAGCCAGCTGGCCCGGGTAGATGATGGTATCGTAGCCGATGGTCATACGGTTGTTGATGCCGATGGGGGTCAGGGCGTGATGGGTGCCGGTCATGACCAGGAAGGGCAGGAACACACCGATGATGGTGGGCACCAGCCAGGGTGCCAGGGTACTCAGGCCGTTGATGGCGGAAGCCAGGATGTTGGAGACCACATAGCCCACGGGGCCCAGCACACACAGGGTGGCGATGCCGCAGACGAACATGGTGATCAGGGGTGCGGTGAAGAACCGGACCGCCTTGGGGGAGATCCGGGTCGCCCAGGGCTCCACCTTGGACATGAGCAGCACGCCCAGGATGATGGGGATGACCGACGAAGAGTAGGTGGCGTTATAGATGGGCAGCATGAAGATGGTGATGGCCTCGCCGCTCTCCTTGGAGGCTGCCACCATGTTGACGAAGTTGGGGTGGAGCAGGATGCCGCCCAGCATCATAGCCAGATAGGGGTTGCAGCCCAGTTTCTTGGCGGCAGAGTTGGCCAGCAGGATGGGCAGGAAGTAGAAGGTGGCATCGCCCATGAAGTTGATGACCTGATAGGTGCTGGACGTGTTGCTGACCAGCTTGAAGGCCACCAGAACGGCCAGCACTGCCTTGATCATACCGGCGGCGGTCAGCGGGGGCAGGATGGGGGTAAAAATGCCGGTCAGGGTGTCGATGACGCGGTCATACCACTTGCCCTTGGGGGCCGGGGCAGCGGCGGGGGCATTGCCCAGCTTGCCGCTGAGCTTTTCGTACACCTGAGTCACCTCGGCGCCGATGATGACCTGATACTGTCCGTTTGCCTGGGCCACGCCCACGACACCGGAAAGGCCCTTGATGGCATCGGTATCCGCCTTGGATTCATCCTTCAGGTTGAAGCGCAGCCGGGTGGCGCAATGGGTGGCATTGCTCACATTTTCGGCGCCGCCCACGAGGCTGAGGATCTGTTCGGCCAAAACGCCGTAATCTTCTTTTTTTGCCATTTGTAATTCCTCCATGATTTTCGGGTCCAGCGTGAGCCGGAGCCGGCTGCGCAGAAGCTCTGCGCCGGTGATGCCGGGCAGCCCACGGATGGCTTCGAGGTCGACCACACTGCGGTCTTTCACGGTCACGGACAGGCAGCCGCTGCGGAAATCACACAGGCCTATGTTTTCTTTTCCGCCGGCAGGAGCAGCAAGCTGCTCTAAGAACTGTTCGCGATCCATGGCAGAGGACCTCCCTCTCGGTCAATATCGTCTGAACCGTCCGGCGCGCGCTGCCGGGCGGGTTCATTCAGGAAAATCAATGTGCAGGGGCGGGGCTCAGGCCCCGTTTTTCTCCTGCAGGCGGCTGATGTGCAGTGTGAGGTACAGCAGCTCCTCGTCGTTGCAGCTCCAGCTCCAGGTATTGCGGAAATACTCCGCGATCTCCCGGGCGCAGAGATACGCCCCGGGGCACTCCCGCTTCATCTGCACCAGCATCCCGCTGATGCGGTTCTCCACCTGCTTGCCGGAGGCCAGCCTCTGGATGAGATAGCGCAGGTGCATGGAAAAACGGGAATAGGAAAAGCTCTCTTTGTTGAGCGTGATGTCAAGACTTTTTTCCACGATGCCGTCAATGTCCGAAAGGGCCTTGAGGGTCATCATCATGGAGTGCATATCCCCGGCCTCGGCCTCGGCGTTGATGAGGTGGAGCGCAATGTTCACCACTTCGCTTTCCGGCAGTTCCAGCCCGGCCTGCTGTGCCAGCAGCTCCCGGGCCTGACGGGCAAGCTCGGTCTCTTTGGGGTACAGGTGCCGGACATCGTAAGCCAGCGGGGTGGGCACCTCAATGCCCTTGCGCAGCCGCTCGGCGGCAAAGTTCAGATGATCTGCCAGCGTGAAGGGCAGGTTGGGGTTCAGGGCGCAGTCCAGCTCGATCTCGGCCTTTTCGGCGATCTCGGCGCAGGCCAGCACCAGCGGCCGCGGCAGGTCTGCCGCCATCCCGAAGTATTTGGGGTTCACATCGTAAAACGTCCGCTCTATGCGGGACAGGTCTGTCAGCTCGTAAGGCATTTTGGGGAACCCGACCCCGCGGCCCAGCACCACCAGCTCCTTACCGTTTCCGTCCAGCGCCAGCGCGGCATTGTTGTTGATCTGTCGGATGATTCTCATACCGCACACTCCTGTTGCATCGAATTTCCGGGCAAAAGAAAAACCCCGAATGCAGCAGCTTACACTACTCCCCTTTGATCAGAAAGGGAAATTCGATGCAAGTAGCGCCTCCGAGGAGTAACACCTTGTTTTTACGCAATTAGTGTACCAAAGGTTTTTTGCTGTGTCCATTCGCACGATGGCCAAAAAATTGCCCCGAAATTTGTGCAGGGTGGAAAAGCATAGCCGCAAAAAGCCCCGCAGGCAGCGGGTGCTGTCGGCGGGGCTCATGGGATCACAGGATCACTTTCTGGACTTGCGGCTGGTCTTTGCGACGGCCGTGGTAGGTTTGACGGCGGGAGTCAGGTCCGGTTTGGGGATGACGGCAGTGGGCTCGCCCAGAGCCAGCACTTCGGTCAGCTCCTTCTGCACCCTGGCATTGATGGGGTCGTTGACGGCCAGCACATCGGAGTAGAACTGCTCCATCTCCTCCCGGGTGGAGAAGGTGGCGACGTACATCTGGTTGCCCATGGCACCGGACAGAGCGTCGGGGATGCGGTCCACCATCTTCATGTTCTTCTGGTACTTCTGCATGATCTGCTCATGGCTGTACACGAAGTT
>CAKSZU010000066.1 GCA_934526125.1 uncultured Faecalibacterium sp.
GACGCCCTGCTGCGGCCCAAGCTGGGCAGCGAGGTGCTGTTCAAGTCCACCCGGATGGATTTTGCAGACCTCTACCGCTCGATCCAGCGGATCACGCCCTCCAACGGTCTGGAAGCCGTGCTGGATGTGCTCGAGGAGAACAACACCGTCTATGCGGTGATGGAGAACCCCGGCGGCATCCCGCTGCAGCAGTGGCTGGAGCAGCACCCCGGCACCGTTTCGCCCGAGACGGCCCGCAATATGCTGCAGCCGGTATTCGACGGCGTCACGGCCATGCATCAGGTGGGGCTGGTCCACCGGGGGATCTGCCCGGAGAACATCCGGGTGCTGGAAAACGGCCGTGCCCGTCTGACCGGCTACGCCACGGTGGGGCTGCGCACGGCAGGCGGCGGCCTGCACGAGCAGCTCTACGAGGGCTACTCTGCGCCGGAGCAGTACTCCACCACCGAGTTCGAGGGCCGCTATACCGATGAATACGGCCTTGCCGCCGTGGTCTACCGGATGGTCTGCGGGCAGAGCCCGGTCCCGGCGGCCCAGCGGCTGGTCTCCGACTCCAACCTCCGGGCCAGCACCCTGAACCCGGACGTGCCGGAGTATCTTTCGGAGGTACTCCGGATGGGCCTGCAGCTGAAGCCTGCGGAGCGCATCCAGACGGTGCCGGAGCTGTTCCGGGCGCTGGCTTCGGAGGAATACACCGCCGAGCTGACCCGGACCCTGCAGCAGGCTGCCCCGGCTCCCCGCCCGGAAGAGGAGCAGAAAAAACACCTGCTGGGGGTGCGCAACCTTTTGGCCGCGATCCTGATCCTGCTGGCCGTCCTGATCCTCCTGATGGTATGGGGGATGGTGGGCCAGAAGCGGCAGGAACCCGAACCCGACTCTGCCGTTTCGGAGCCCGCCAGCTCGGAGGTGACCGAGCCTGTGGAGCTGACCCCCGATTTCGTGGGGCTGGATTATAACACCCAGGTGCGCAACAACCACACCTATGCAGGTGAGTACCTCTTCTATGTGACGCTGGAATACAGCAGCACCGTGGACGAGGGCAAGATCATCCGGCAGGTGCCCGAAGCCGGGGAGGTCATCGAGAAGGGCGGCACCATCGATCTGGTGGTCAGCAAAGGCCCCGAGATGGTGGAGATGCCCAACATCATCGGCTTCACTCAGGACGGCGCCATTCAGGAGCTGGAGAGCCGGGGCCTGAAGCCCAGCTGCTTCATGGTGGTCAACGACGGCTCCCTTGTGGCCGGGTGCGTGGTCTCCTGCAGCGCCGACGCCGGGGAGAAGGTGGAGGCCGGAAGCGTCATCACCGTCTATATCGCCGCCGACCCCAGCGTGGAGAACATCCCTGCCACCCCTGCGCCCGAGACGCCCGGCGCCTCCACCGAGCCCACCACCCCCGAGGAGACCCCGGCGGACAGTGCGGAAGACACCGACTGACTGATACAGAAACAAACAGCGCCCTGCCGGAAATGGCAGGGCGCTGTTGTTGCAAAATGTAAAATCTTCTGATATACTGTAAGTGTGCTGCCAGCAATGGCGGCAAAGGCGCTGTGTCCAAAACGCAGGCGGCTGCTCCTTACCGGCACCTGAGTGTCCGGATGCGGGCAAATTTTTTCTTGGAAATTATGCGCTCCCCCGGTACGCTCAAGGGCGGAAAGGGGTGATGCAGCATGACGTTTGAACAGGTCGTACTGTTGCTCACGCTTTTGGGCGGAGCAATTTACGTAACCTTCCAGATTACCTGGACTGTTTGCAATCATGACAAAAAAGACCAGAAAAAATGACCGCCTCGAAGTTCCAAGCCAAGAGCGGTCGTTTTTTCTGACAGTAATCTGGTAAGGAGCTAGTCGTTTGCAGACCAGCGCCTTTTCTATTTGTAGTATAGTTGATTTCCGCGGATTTGTCAAGCAGGGCGCTGTCTGCGATCAAAGGCCGATTTTTTGTCTGATCTGCTCTGAAATTGCCTCCGTTTTGTGAGATTTCACAAACCTTTCCCTATGCAGCAGATTTTGGCACGGGAATGAGCGATTCTTCCGTCATTTATGTGGATAATGCCGATACAAGCCTTCCCGCTGAGCATGGCGGTATTGTGATGGTCACCAATGGCGGCAGCGCCGCCCTGCACCCTCATTCCGGGGGTTCGGGGCGGCGTTGTCGTTTGGGGAAAAGAATCAGATAGGGCCTGCCCCCGCAGATGCCTTGGCTCTCCCTTCGGGAGAGCTGGCGCGAAGCGCCTGAGAGGGCTGTTGCCCCAACACAAAAAGAACCCGCTGCTCTTACACAGCGGGTTCTTCGTGATCCAAATCCAATCGATTTCAGGCCGCGGCGGCGGAATTCTTCAGCCGGGCGTTTGTTTTGTGGCGCACCACCAGCAGGCAGGTCAGGTGGACGCTGGCCGTCAGCAGCCAGCTGATGGGGTAGCTGATGTAGAGGGTCGTGGTGGAGCGGAACAGCTGGAAGATGGTAGCGATCCACACCAGACGCAGCAGGCAGCTGCCCACAAGACTGACGATCATGGGCAGGACGGAGTAGCCGCGGCCGCGCAGGCAGCTGGCCAGCGTGTCCATGATGCCGCAGAGGAAGTAGGAGGTGCAGATGACCTTCATCCGGGCAAGCCCGGCGGCCACCACGGTCTCATCGGTGGAGTAGAAGTGGAGCAGGCTCTCGCCGGTCAGGAAGGCACCGCCGCCCAGCACCAGACCCACCACAACGGCGCAGAGCAGGCAGTTGCGCATGACGCGGTCCAGATTGTCGTACCGGCGGGCACCTACGTTCTGGCTGGTGAAGGTGACGGCGGCCTGCGCAAAGGCGTTCATGCCGGTGTAGATGAAGCCTTCCAGATTGGAGGCGGCGGAGTTTCCGGCCACCACGGTGGAGCCGAAGGAATTGATGGCGGACTGGATGACCACGTTGGACAGGCTGAACACCGTACTCTGGAGCCCGGCGGGCAGGCCGATCTGCAGGATCTGCACCAGTGCCCTCTTGTGGAAGCCCAGATGCCGCAGGTCCAGATGCAGGGCACCCTCTTCCCGGATCAGCAGGACGGTGACCATCAGGGCCGAGACCGTCTGGCTGATGATGGTGGCCAGCGCGACACCGGCCACGCTCATCTGGAACAGGATGACGAACACCAGATTCAGCACCACGTTGATCACACCGGCCACCGCAAGGCAGTACAGGGGGCGGCGGGTGTCGCCCACGGCCCGCAGCAGTGCGGCGCTGAAGTTATACAGCATGGTCATGGGCATCCCGATGAAGTAGATCTTCAGGTAGAGGGTGGAGAGCCCGATGACGTCCTCGGGGCAGGACATCAGTTCCAGCAGGCCCCGGGCCGCAAAGAAGCCCACGAAGGCCAGCAGGACGCCGCTGACAAGGCCCAGCGTCACCGCGGTCTGCACCGTGTTCTGCACACCCTTCTCGTCCCGGGCACCGAAGCAGCGGGCGGCCACTACGTTGGCACCCAGCGAAAGCCCGACGAACAGGTTGACGAGCAGGTTGATCAGGGCACCGTTGGAGCCCACGGCGGCCAGTGCGGTGCTGCCGGCAAACCGGCCCACCACAACCACGTCCGCTGCGTTGAACAGCAGCTGCAGGATACTGGATGCTGCCAGCGGCAGGGAAAACAGGATGATCTTTTTGAGCATGGGACCGCTGGTCAGGTCACCGGTCCGGGATGTCTGTGCCATGAAAAATTCCGCCTCCTTTGAAGCATGGTCTGATCTTACACCATTCTGAAAAAACAGAGCAACAACAAAGCGCCGCCTGCGGTTCATTCCGGGCGGCGCAGCTATATATTATAACACGCAAAACCGTAAAATCAAGGAAGAGACTGGAAAAAATGCGACAAAGAATGCCATCGGGCAAAATTCGGGATAGTACACAAAGAAACACCGCCGCTTCAGACACTTCTGGATGTACGGAATGAAAAAATGGACCGGAAACAGGCGATCTGTAAGGGCGTTTACCGGAAATATGAGCAGGAAAACCGTTGATTCCGGGGAGCTGGCCAGAGAGTCGGTCCGGCGGTATGCAGGGAATGCGCCCGCTGAAATTTCTATGAAAAGTGCTTGACTTTCAGAAGGTAATATGATACTATATTCAAGCAGTCCGCAACACGGCTTCAGGCCTCAGATGCCGGGGACCGCAAAGTGAATATGGTTATGCGAGGGTGGCGGAACTGGCAGACGCGCACGTTTGAGGTGCGTGTGGTTTATCCTTGGGGGTTCGAGTCCCCTCCCTCGCACCAGACAAAAAGACCGCATGAATGCTGAAATGTTCAGTGTTCATGCGGTCTTTGTTTTTAGCCGTTCCCCCTCAATGCCCCGCGACGCTGTGGATCTCCACCAGCTGGAAACGGTAGTCCTGCGGGGCGTCGGGGTATTTTTCGCGGTCCACCGGGCTCAGGAACATTTCCAGAGGGCGGAGCCAGAGGCTGCCGTCGCCGTAGAGCTTGCGGTAGATGACAAAGGGCAGGCCGGTCTCCGAGTCGTTGGCAACGCCCTCGACCAGATAATAGTCGCCCTTGAAATGGCGGTAGACCCGCCCGATCTTCAGTTCCTGCATAGTACTCTCCTCCTGTGCCGGGTGAAGCGGATATGGAAAAGACCTCCGGCCTGTGAAGTGCCGGGGGTCTTTTCTGGATGCGGGAGAAGGGGGTCGAACCCTCACTCACTGGGAACTGGTGCCTAAAACCAGCGCGTCTGCCATTCCGCCACTCCCGCGCATCAATGCAATAACTATACCAATTCTGCGCCAAAAAGTCAATCGCTCCGGGGCCGCTTTTATAAAGGAAGGGAAAACGGTGCATACTATCGAAAAAACTCCGGGGAGATGGCGCGTGTGAAAAAGAAGAGCGGCCGCAGAGGGCATCGGTACGCAAAGCAGGCGGCGGTCTGGCTGGCGCTGGTGCCGCTCCTTGCGCTGGGGTGGCTGTACAGCAGTCTGCCGGATCACCTCTATCTGGAACCGGGTCAGGCGCTGGTGCTGCCCCGGTTCCGCTGGGTGCAGCCGCTGGCGGCGCATGGCAGCCGGAACGCAGCCAGCACTCAGGTGACGGGCAGTTACCAGACCACGCTGTCGCTGGGAGGCTGGCTGCCGATCCGGAACGTCCGTACCGTGATCACCCGGCGGGCAGAGGTGACGGTCTGCGGGACCCCCTTCGGGGTGCGGATGTTCTCGGAGGGGGCGCTGATCGTGGGCTTTTCGGAGATCTCCGCGCCGGACGGCAGCACGGTCAGCCCGGCAAAGGCGGCCGGGCTGCGGCTGGGCGACCGGGTGATCCGCATCGGCCGGACCGGGACGACGGACAACGACGCCGTCCGGGAGGCCCTGGAAGCGGCCTGCGGCAAAGCGTCCGAGGTGGTGTACGTCCGGGGCGGGGAACAGCGCCGCACCACCCTGACGCCGGTGTGGGACGCCAATGCGGGGCAGTGGCGGGCCGGGATGTGGGTGCGGGACTCCTCCGCAGGGGTCGGGACCCTGACCTTTGTGGACGCGGAACGGGGCGTGTTTGCGGGGCTCGGCCACCCCATCAGTGACGGCGACACGGGGGAGAGCATTGCCCTGCGCAGCGGGGAGATCGTGCCCTGCCAGATCACCGGCTGCAGTGCGGGCACGGTGGGCAGCCCGGGGGAGCTGAAGGGGAAATTCCTCAGCTCTCATGCCATCGGCAGCATCCGGATCAACGGGGAAAACGGAGTCTACGGGACCACCCGCACCGACTTTGCGGGGCAGATGCTGGAAGTCGCCTTTGCACAGGAAGTGGAGACGGGCGACGCCGAGATCTGGTCCACCGTCTCCGGCCAGAGCCCCCGGGCGTACCGGGTCCGGATCGAGCGGGTCAGCGACGCGGACCCCCGCCGCAATATGGTCCTCCGGGTGGTGGACAGGACCCTGCTGTCGCAGACCGGCGGCATCGTGCAGGGGATGAGCGGAAGCCCGATCGTCCAGAACGGCCGTCTGGTGGGCGCGGTGACCCATGTGCTGGTCAACGATCCGACACGGGGCTACGGGATCTTCGCGCAGACGATGCTGGAACAGGCCGAAACGGTGGTGAAGGCCGAGGAACCGGCCTGATGCGGGAGAAAATCAGAAAAAATTTCTTCGATTTCCCATAAAATGCCAAAAATAACAGTTGAACTTATTGGGAATATATGGTAAAATAAGAAACGTAAGGAAAAACTGCACACATTGGAGGATTGAACGATGGACAAAATCAGATTTTTGATGTCGGATACCGGAGCGGAGATCACGGCAGCCTGTCGGGAAGCTTTGGAGCAGAAGGGCGTCGAGGTCACGGTTGTGGAAAAGGACGGCCAGAAGGTCCTGCAGAAAATGCTTGCAGTACGCCCGCAGGTGGTCCTGCTGGATGCTTTCATGCCCGGGCTGGACGCCCTTGCCGTCAAACAGAAATACAACGCCGCCGGAGAGCGGCACACCTCGTTCTTCGTGACCGGCGCGTTCCAGAGCGAGGAGATGGTCCAGGAGCTGCTGGACGAAGGTTTTGCCTACTACTTTGTCAAGCCCTTTGACGAGGGCGTCCTGGCCAACCGGGTACTCAAGGTGGCAGCCGGGCAGGAGAAACGCATCCTGAACACCAGCGTGGACAGCGACGAACTCACGGTCACCGAGATCCTGCACCAGATCGGCGTTCCGGCCCACATCAAGGGCTACCAGTTCCTGCGGGATGCCATCCTGCTTACCATGAATGAGCCGGAGTACATCAACGCAGTGACCAAGCGCCTGTATCCGGAGATCGCCAAGCGCAACTCCACCACCGCCAGCCGGGTGGAGCGCGCCATCCGCCACGCCATTGAGGTCGCGTGGGACCGCGGCGACGTGGACGTCCTGAACCGCTACTTCGGCTACACCATCCACAACCTGCGCGGCAAGCCCACCAACAGCGAGTTCATTGCGATGATCGCCGATAAGATGCGGCTGGAGAAGCGGCAGAGGGTGGGCTGAAAAGGAGGGTGTGCGGCTTCTGCTGGCAAGTTTGCAACCCCCCGGAAAAATTTCATTTTCCCTCTTGTATTTTCAAAAAATCGTGCTATAATATTAAGGCAATCGTTTCCAAGGCCGCTCGCGGGGGTAGCCGATATTGAAGGTTGTGATGGGCACATACATTGATAATATGGCCCCGATACGTCAGAACCAGAAATGAGGTGAAAAGAATGAAACAGGGTATCCATCCGAACTACGTTGACTGCACCATCACCTGTGCCTGCGGCAACGTCATCAAGACTCGTTCCACCAAGCCCGAGATCCACGTCGAAGTTTGCTCCAAGTGCCATCCCTTCTACACTGGTAAGCAGAAGCTGGTTGACACCGGCGGACGTGTTGAGCGCTTCAACAAGCGCTTCGGCCGTAAGTAATTACTGGTCTTTTCTCAGCGCCGTCTCCTATGGGAGGCGGCGCTTTTTGCTGTTCCGGGATGGCGGGAGAAGAACGCACGGTTTTTCCGCGCAGTTCCCTCATTTTCAACACATTTCCGGACTAAAATATAGCATACCCAAAAAGCGCTTTGCGCGCCTTTGAAAGGAGCGTTCCGAACGTGATCGAAGTATCTCACCTTACCAAGCGGTATGGCGGTCATCTGGCGGTGGAGGACCTGTCCTTCACCGTGGCGGACGGCCAGATCTGCGGCCTGCTGGGGCCCAACGGTGCAGGCAAGTCCACCATCATGAACATTCTCACCGGGTACCTTTCCGCCACGAGCGGGCAGGTGACGGTGGCGGGGCACCCGCTGCCGGAGGAGGCTGACGCGGCCAAGGCCTGCGTGGGCTATCTGCCGGAGCAGCCGCCCCTGTATCAGGAGATGACGGTGGAGGAGTATCTGACCTTTGCCGCCGAACTCAAGCGGGTCCCGAAGGGTCAGCGGAAAGAGCAGGTGCGCCGGGCCGCCCGCCGCACCGGGCTGGAAGAGGTCTTCTCCCGGCTGATCCGCACCCTGTCCAAAGGATACCGGCAGCGGGTCGGGATCGCGCAGGCACTGCTGGGGGACCCGGGGCTCATCATTCTGGACGAACCCACCGTCGGTCTGGACCCGGCTCAGGTCATCGAGATCCGGAAACTGATCCGGGAGCTGGGGCAGAACCACACCGTCATCCTGTCCAGCCACATCCTCAGCGAGGTGCAGGCGGTCTGTCAGCAGGTGCTGATCCTCTCCAAGGGGCATCTGGCGGCGTCCGGTACGCTGGAAGAACTCACGGCCGGGGGAAAGAGCCTGGAAGAGGTCTTTCTGGAGCTGACCGGCGGCGAGCCGGAAGACCCCGCAGGGAAGGAGGAAGAAGCATGACCGCCATTTTCAAGCGGGAACTCCGCAGCTATTTCCACGGGATGCTGGGCTGGCTGCTCACGGCGTTCCTGGTGGCCAGCACCGGCATCTATTTCCTGGCCCGGTGCCTGATCTACGGCCTGACCGATTTCAGCTACTATGCTTTGTATCAGACCATCTTCATGCTGCTGCTCTACATCCCGGTGCTGGCCATGCGGTCGCTGGCGGAAGAGCGCCACAGCCGCACTGACCAGCTGCTGCTGACCAGCCCGGTGTCGGTCTTTGGCATCGTGCTGGGCAAATTCTTCGCCATGGCGGCGGTCTTTGCGCTGCCCTGCCTTGTGGATGCGGTCATGATCCTCATCCTCCGGGCCCTCGGCAGCACGGCGTCGGCGATGGCCGCCAGCTTCTCCGGCCTGCTGTGCTATTTCCTGCTGGGCTGCGCCGCCATTGCCCTCTGCGAGTTCCTCTCCGGCCTGACCGAGAACCAGATCATCGCGGCGGTGGCGGGCTTCTCGGCCCTGCTGCTGGCCTACCTGATGCCCAGTCTGCGCAGCCTGTTCAATGCAGGCAGCGCGGTGGCGCTGGCCGTGTTCACCGCCCTTGCGGCGGCGGCTTCGCTGGCGGCGGGGCTGCGGACCCGGAGCTTCGTGCTGGGCTGCCTGAGCTTTGCGGCCCTCTGCTTCGGGCTGACGGGGCTGTTCCTGCTGCGCAGCGCATGGCTCACCGAGGCCTTCAGCGCGGTACTCAGCGCCCTGTGCCTGTTCACCCCCTTTGAAGATTTCGTCAACAACAGCTTCTCCATCCCGGCGGTGGTCTATTACCTGTCGGTGACGGCGGTGTTCCTGTTCCTCACGGCGCAGGGCATCGAGAAGCGCCGCTGGAACTGAGGGAGGGGACAGACCTATGAAACATTTTGAAAAGTGTGCCCCCGCAGGCGATGGGCGGGTCTTCCGCAGCGGGGTCTATTCCACTGCGCTGGCCGCGGCCGTCGTGGTGCTGGCCGTCCTGCTCAACCTCATCGTCCGGGCCATCCCGTCCCGCTGCACCACCTTCGACCTCTCCGAGTCCGGGCTCTACACCCTGAGCGACAGCTCGCGGCAGGTGGCGGACGCCCTGACCCAGGACGTGACCATCTACTATGTAGCCGAGACCGGCGGCGAGGATCAGATCATCTCCAAGCTGCTGGACCGGTATGCCGCCGAGAGCAGCCACATCACCTGGGAGCTGAAGGACCCGGCCATCTACCCGACCTTTGCGTCCCAGTACGGGGCGCAGGACCTGACCTCCGGCGGGCTGATCCTGGTCTCCGGCGACCAGAGCCGGGTGCTGGATGCCTCCGACCTGTACGACTACGATTACAGCGATTATGCGTCCACCGGCTCGGCCACCGTCACCTTTGACGGCGAGAACGAGATCACCTCGGCCATTTACCAGCTGACCAGCGGGGAGAGCCGCCATGTCTACTACACCACCAACCATGGCGAGCAGGCCCTGACCGACACCCTGACCGGGGCGCTGGAAGGGCAGAACCTTTCCGTCACGGCGCTGGACCTGCTGTCCGGGACCATCCCGGAGGACTGCGACCTGCTGATCATCAACGACCCGGCGCAGGATTTCTCCGGCGCGGGCAGCATGGTGGACGAGCTGGGGCAGCTGCGCACCTACCTGAACGGCGGCGGGCGGATCCTGGTGATGACGGACTCCTATTATAATACCCCCGATCTGGACTCCCTGCTGGCGGAGTTCGGCCTGACCCGGACGGAGGGCCTTGTGGTGGAGGGCGACTCCGACCACGCCCTGACCGGCTACCCGCCGCTCTACCTGCTGCCGGACTATGCGTCCGCAACGGAAAGCACCGCGCTGGACGGCATCAGCACCAGCCGCAGGGTCCTGCTGCAGATGGCCCAGGGCATCACCCTGAACGAGACCGAGAACGTGGTCTCGGAGGCCCTGCTGGTCACCTCGGACGAGGCGTACAGCAAGGCGGCGGGGTACGAGATGACCACCACCGAGAAGGAGAGCGGCGACGCGGAGGGGCCCTTCACGCTGGCAGCCTACGCCCGCAATCAGGACACCGAGGCCGAGGTCATCTGGATCAACTGCGGCAACATGGACAACGAGGGCATCTATCAGGTGATCCCCGGCAACGTGACCTTCCTGCAGGGGTGCGCCGCCTCGCTGGCCGGGCAGGAGGATGCCATCCTCATCGACTCCAAGGCGCTGGAAGCGGCCCCCCTGACCGTTTCCAACACGCTGGTCTCGGTGCTGGGGCTGGGCTTTGTCTTTGTCCTCCCCGCAGCCCTGCTGGCCGCGGGCGCCGTGGTGGTGATCCTGCGGCGGAGAAAGTGAGGTGCGCCCCATGAAAGCAAAACAGCGCGCCCTGCTGCTCCTGACCGGGCTGATCCTTCTGGCGGCCGTCGCCCTTGCGCTGCTGACGGCGCAGAACCGGAAAACCGAGCAGGCCGCCAGCGAAGCCGCCGACGGCACCATCCCGCTGGCGGCGGTGTCTGCCGACGAGCTGACGCAGATCCGGATCACCTGGCAGGGCGAGACCAACACCCTGGAGTACCAGGACGGCAGCTGGTCGCTGGCGGAGGACCCGGACTACCATCTGGACCCTTCGGCCTGCAATACCATGCTGACGGCGCTCGGCTCCCTCAACGCAAAGCGGGAGCTGACCCCGCAGGCAGGGGAGGACTACGGGCTGGAGGAGCCTGCCGTCACCGTGGAAGTCACGGCGGCCGGGCAGACCGATGTCTACACCTTCGGGGACAGCAACTCCGTCACCGGAGACCTCTATCTCCGCAAGAACGGGGGCGAGACGATCTACACCGTGGCGGGCAGCAAGGCGGCCTGCTTTGAGCAGACGAAAGCCGACCTCTTCGGGGCCTTCAACCCGGCCGGGCTGACCTCCTCGGCCATCGAGAAGGCGGCCCTGACCCGGGCGGACGGCGAAAGCTTCACCCTCCGGGCCGACTCGGAGCCGGACACTTCTGCCGACAGCGCCGACCGTGCCGACAGCAGCACCTACCGGACGGTCTGGCGTCTGGCCGGGGACCCGGCGGCGGAGCTGGACGAGACGAAGGTCAACAGCCTGCTCTCCGCCCTCAGCAGCTATGTGAGCAGCCAGATCACCGGGGCGGACCCGGCGGCCTACGGCTTCGATGCGCCTTCCCTCACCGCCGAGGTCACCACGGCGGAGGGCACCGTCACCCTGTATTATGCCGCCAATGCCGACGGCTGCTGGATGATGCAGGCGGGGGACAGCTCGGTCTACGCGGTGGACCTTGACACCCTCAGCACCCTTCTGCAGACCGCGGACAGCCTGAAAGCGGAATGATTTTTTCTTCGTGCACGGCCGGGAAATTCCCGCTGCCGTGCATGTTTTTTTGCGCGGCTCCGGAATGACCCGCCAAACATCGACAGAGTGATTGACATTTCGGGCCGGATTGTTTATGATAAACGATGACAGGGCAGAATAACTGCGCAATATTACGGTTGTCATGGATGTTGTGCGGGGCTGGGTCACCCTGGTACGAGGGATGGGGCATGGACCCTGTCTTTTTTCGTATCTGAGTTATAAGGAGGAAAACAAAAATGGACAACTCGGTGATCGTTTCACTGCGGGATATCGTGGTGGAATTCGATGGTCAGCGCATTCTGGACGGGCTGAACCTGGACATCCATGACAAAGAATTCGTGACGCTGCTGGGCTCTTCCGGCTGCGGCAAGACCACTACCCTGCGTCTGATCGCAGGGTTTCTGGAGCCGACGGCCGGCAAGGTGCTGCTGAAAGGGGAGGACATCACCGGTGTGCCGCCCTACAAGCGCCCGGTGAACACGGTGTTCCAGAAGTACGCACTGTTCCCGCACCTGAATGTGTTCGAGAACGTGGCCTTCGGCCTGCGGCTCAAGAAGATGGACGAAGAGACCATCCGCCGCAAGGTGCGGGATATGCTGGAGGTCGTGGGCCTGAAGGGCTTCGAGCGCCGCAGCATCGGCCAGATGTCCGGCGGCCAGCAGCAGCGCGTGGCCATCGCCCGCAGCCTGGTCAA
>CAKSZU010000067.1 GCA_934526125.1 uncultured Faecalibacterium sp.
AGCTCCATGCCCACCCAGGACATCCAGATGTTCAAGGATGCCGGCATCGCCGCCCGCGGCGAGGGCAACTTCGTGGTCTTCAACGGTCCCGATGAGCAGTTCGTCTCCGGCCGTGTGATTGGCGCAGACGGCGGCATCGGCGGCACCTACGCCGTCATGCCCGAGCTGTACCTGACCATGAACAAGTACATCAACGAGGGCAAGGTCAAGGAGGCACAGGCCATCCAGTACGAGGCCGACCGCATCATCTACAAGATGTGCGAAGCTCACGGCAACCTGTACGCCGTGCAGAAAGAGATCCTGCGCCGGATGTACGGTCTGGAACTGGGCGGCGTCCGCGAGCCCATGCCCGGCCTGATCCCCGAAGATGAGCCCATCATTGCCGAAGCACAGGCCATGATCGAAGCCGCCATCGCAAAGCTGTAAACCGAACAAGCGCCCCCTCTCCGTCTCTTTTCAGAGGGGAGGCGGGCGCTTCTTTTTATGGGAGGGAAATCAAATGATCTGCGATACCCTGAACCACCTGCACCTGTACAAGGGGCTCCAGAAGAACCTGGACACGGCCATCGAATTTCTGGCCGTACACCCGCTGGACACCCTGCCGCTGGGCCGCACCGAAGTGGACGGCGAGAATGTCTTCATCAACCTGATGGAAGCCGACCTGCACCCGGACGAGGGTTCGCACCCGGAATACCATAAGCTCTACGCCGACCTGCAGATCGACCTGACCGGCGGCGAGGGCTGGGGATACGAGACTGCCCCCGGCACCGAAGCAGAGCCCTATAAGCCGGATATCGGGTTCCGGGACAGCCCGGACGCCGTGTTCGGGACTCTGGGCGAGGGACGGTTCGTCCTCTTCTTCCCCGGCGAGCTCCACAAACCCGGCGTCCTGCAGCCCGGCTGCGATCACGTCCGCAAAGCCGTTGTCAAAATCAGAATGGAGGATAAATACCATGGATAAGGAAAAACTGTTTGCTCAGATCAAGGGCGGCCTCATCGTCTCCTGCCAGGCGCTGGAGACCGAGCCCCTGTACACCAAAGAGGGCGGCGTGATGCCCCTGATGGCCAAGGCCGCCGCCATGAGCGGCGCTGTGGGCATCCGCGCCAACACCGTGCGGGACATCACCCAGATCAAGGAGGTCGTGGACCTGCCCGTCATCGGCATCATCAAGAAGGATTATCCCGGCACCCCGATGTACATCACCGTGACCATGAAGGAAGTGGACGAGCTGGTGGCCTGCGGCGTGGATATCCTCGCCGTGCAGGGCACCGGAGCCCTCCGCCCGGACGGCTCCACCTCCGCCGAGTTTATCCGTGCCATCAAGGCGAAGTACCCGGATCAGCTGCTGATGGCCGACTGCGACAACTTCGAGAACGCCATGGCCTGCGCTGAGGCCGGTGCGGACTTCGTGGGCACCACCATGCGCGGATACACCCCCGAGACCAAGGGCATCGACGACATCGACTTCAACTTCGTCCACAAGCTGGCCGCCGAGTGCCCGGCCAAGATCATCGCCGAGGGCCACATCCACTACCCCGAGCAGGCCGTCAAGGCTTTGGAAGCCGGTGCCTTCGCACTGGTGGTGGGCGGTGCCATCACCCGCCCCGCCGAGATCACGGCCCGCTTCACCGGTGCCATCAACGCCATGAACAAATAACACGGAGACGCTGACATGAAACAGTATCTTGCCATTGATATCGGCGGCACTGCCGTCAAGCTGGGTCTGGTGGACGAGACCGGCACCGTGCTGGCCAAGGCCGAGGAGAGCGTCAATTTTGACGGCTATCAGACCCCGGTGCTGACCACCGTCCTGAAAGCGGCCGCAGCCTTTGTGGAAGCGCAGGAACTCGACCCTGCCGCACTGGAGGGCATCGGCGTTTCCGCCACCGGCCAGATCGACAGCCGCAAGGGCATCGTGGCCGGGACCTGCGGCAATTTTCCCAACTACATCAACAGCCCCATCAAGGCAAAGTTGGAAGAGCTTTTCGGGCGGCCGGTCACGGTCGCCAACGATGCCAACTGTATGACGCTGGGTGAAGTCTGGGTCGGTGCCGCAAAAGGCTATACCGATGTCATCGGCGTGACCCTGGGCACCGGCGTGGGCGGCGGCATCCTGACCGGCGGCCGCCTGCTGGAAGGGGCCCGGGGCCTCGGCGGGGAGCTGGGCCATTACCGCACCCATGCGCTGGACGGTGTCCCCTGCACTTGCGGAGCCACCGGCTGCTGGGAGCGGTACGCCGCCACCACGGCGCTGGTCCGGGCCGCACAGGAGAAGAACCCGGACTGGAAGGACGGCCGCACCATCTTTGCTGCCGCCGAAGCCGGAGACGAGACCGTTCTGGCCCTGCTGGACGCCTGGACCGATGAGATCGCACAGGGTCTGGCCGGTATGGTACACATCTTCAACCCCCAGCTCATCCTGATCGGCGGAGGCGTATCCGCCCAGCAGAAGCTGCTCATCGACCCCATTGCCGCCAAGGTGAAGGCTTCGGTGATGCCCGCCTTTGCCGAAGGGCTGGAGATCCGGGCCGCACAGCTGCACAACGATGCCGGAATGGTGGGTGCCGTGTACTACTTCCGCCAGCAACACAACGAACTGTAAAAGGAGTGTTCTGTCATGAAAACGCACATTCTTTGTCTGGGCGATTCCAACACCCACGGCTACTGCGCCGATCCGAAGGACAATGCCGACGGCGGCATCCGCTTCAATGAGGACGAGCGCTGGACCTGCCGCCTGCAGGCCGCTCTGGGGGACAAGTATCTCGTCACCGAAGAGGGGCTCTCCGGCCGGACCACCGTGTTCGTGGACCCCATCCACGAGTCCATGGACGCGCTGAGCGTGGCCTATTCCCTGCTCAAGAGCCACGAGGTCATCGGCCTGCTCATCATCATGCTGGGCACCAACGACGTCAAGGAGCGCTTCGGTGCCAATGCTGCCTGCATCGGTGTCGGAATGGAGCGCCTGATCCAGAAGTGCAAGAGCGTGGACTGCTGGGGCAATAAGGCCCCCAACATTCTGGTCGTGGCACCGCCCCGCATCAAGGAGGGCTTCCACGATGAGGTCATGGGCGACGGCTGTGTGGAGAAGTCCCGCGGTGTGGCGGCGCAGTTCAAGATGATCGCCGCCCGGAACAACGTGCATTTCTTCGATGCCGAAGGCTGCGAGTTCAACCAGATCGACTTCATGCACCTGACCCGGAAGGGCCATGCACAGCTGGCCGAAAAACTGGCCGGGCTGGTGCCGACGCTGCTCTGAGTCAAAAAGAACAACCCTCTCCGTCATTGCCTCGCAATGCCGCCTCACCCTTTCGGGGGAAGCAGGCAAAGCAAAAGGCTTTGACAGAGAGGGTTGTTTTCTTTTGTCAGATATAATCCGAAATATACGGAATCTTATGGAAGATTACGTCATCCAGACGCTCCACGGCGTCCTCCCTGCCCTCGATGCGTTCCAGCTCATAGAGGCGTTCCGCCGTCTTGTAGCCCAGCAGCAGAGTCGAAAAGGTCCCGATGCCCATCTTCAGGTGGTATTCCGCCGGTTCCTTCGTCATGGTGCAGCTGCCGTTTTCGAACCGGACCGTAAAGGTGCGGTCGTTCCAGGGCAGGAGCGTATCCTCGATCTCCAGCGCGATGCAGAGCGTTCCGCCGTCCGGATCACAGGGGTAATCGGTGAGGAAGTTCTCCACATCGATGATCCGTCCCATGGCGTAGGGGCGGATGCTCTCCTTGATGTCGCCGTCGTCCATCTCAAAGGCGATGGGCTCGCTGAAATAGGTGCTGCCATGCACTTCATCGATCATGGAGTCGTGGGCGTGGATGTACTCCCACAGCCCCTTCTGGGCCTCGCGGTTGAGGTAGACCATCTCCTTGATATGCATGATGTCGTTCTTGATGAGGTAGACCATGTAACCGCAGGGCTTGTCCTTGACGTTATAGTAGACCGCCACATTGGTGTCGTCCTCGTCCCAGCGCCAGTACTCCTCCCACGCAAGGCTGTTGCGGAACAGGCAACCGTGGGTGATGGAAGCGAAATGGGAGTGCAGCTCGTGGAACTCGGTGTTGTCCCACGAGACCCGGCGGACATAGCCCGGTGCCCGGACCTTTGTGGGGATCTGCCGGTCCTTGATGTTGAAGGAGATCTTGTTGGAGACGATCTCCCACCCCAGATGATGATACAGCGGGATGCTGTACGGATACAGCAGCGCAAAGGATTTTCCCTCTTCGTGCATTTGGGTCAGCCCTCGGATCATCAGGTGTTTCATGATCCCCTGCCCGGTGTATTCCGGGTAGGTACACACGCTGGTGACGAAGCCCACATGGTAGACCGTATCGTAGATGTTCATCTTCAGCGGGTAGACGGCGAACTGGGACACCAGAGTATCCCCGTCGAAGCAGCCCAGCACATCGGCGCGTTCCAGCACCGGGAACTTGGACTGCTTGATCTCGTCATCCTTCCAGCCGGTGGCGGTCAGCTCTTCTTCCGTGACCTGAAAGGTATAGCGGAGCAGCGCATTGTACTGGTCCAGATCCTTTGCTTCCAGATACCGGGTCACATAGTGGTCAGCGGCATTCATAGCAGCGCTCCCGCATTACGGAGTCAGACGGTTGGGGCCGCGGAACAGGAACTCGGCATCCTTGATGCTCTCGCCCACCAGCAGCATGGTCAGGCGGTCGATGCCCAGACCAAAGCCGCCGTGCGGGGGGCAGCCGTACTGGAAGAACTCCAGATAGAACTTGACGTCCTCGGCCAGACCCTTCTCCTCGGCCTGCTTCTTCAGCACCTCGTAGCGGTGCTCACGCTGGGCACCGGTGGTGATCTCGACACCGCGCCAGATCAGGTCGTAGCCCTGGGGCACGCCGTTCTCATCCCGCATGTGGTAGAAAGCGCGCTTCTCGGCATCGTAGTCCGTAACGAAGAGGAACTCGTGGTTGTAGTGCTTCTTGACCCAATCGTAGCTCAGGCGCTCGGCCTCGGTGGTCAGGTCGCCCTTCTCAGAGTCGTCCACGACGTAGCCGAAGTCCTCTTCCAGACCCTTGTACAGGTCGGCCAGCTTGACCACGGGGAACGGGGTCTCGGGCACGATGACTTCCTTGCCGAACATCTCCTGGATCTGGTCGCCGTAGGCATCCTTGACGGCCTGCAGACCAGCCTTCAGCAGCTGCTCCTCCATCGCCATGACGTCGCGGTAAGAGGTGATGTAGCTGAACTCCAGATCAAAGCCGGAGAACTCGGTGGCATGCTTGTTGGTGTAGCTCTTCTCGGCGCGGAAGACGGGGCCGGTCTCGAAAATGCGCTCAAAGCCGGCTGCCATGGCCATCTGCTTGTAGAACTGGGGGCTCTGTGCCAGATAGGCGTTGCGGTCAAAGTAGTCCACCTTGAACACTTCCGAGCCGCTCTCGCTGGCCGCAGCGATCAGCTTGGGGGTGTGGATCTCGATGAAGTTCCGGTCCAGCAGGAACTTGCGCATGGCGTTGACCATGCAGCTCTGGGCCTTGAACATCAGCTGGTTCTCATCGGTGCGCAGGTCCACCCAGCGGTAATCGATGCGCTGGTCGATGCTGGAACGCTCGACGGCCTTCTTCTTCTTGGTGGCGGCAATGGCCTTGCGGGCGATGGGCAGTGCATCCGCAATGCTCTCGATCTCGATGGCAGCGGGGATCATCTCGATGCCGCCCATCTTGACGTAGTCGTTCTCCACGACCTTGCCGGTGACGGTAATGACAGAGTCCGGGGTCAGCTGATCAATGGTGGGCACCAGATCAGGATGATCTTCCTTCTCAATGGTGATCTGCAGCTTGCCGGTGATATCCTTCAGTACGATAAAGGCCATATACTTGCTGTTGCGCAGGTTTTCGATAAAGCCCTGTACCTTGACGGTGTTGCCAATTTCCTTTTGTACCTCGTTGATGTAGGTGCGATTCATGGAAATCCTCCTTCTTGGTTCTTGTATACCTTTTCATTATAGCCCCGTTTCGGGGATAAATCAACCGGTTACTCCTTCTTTTTCTCTTCTTCGTGGAGCGTTCCGGTGCCGCCTTCCACCACGCCGTCATGATCCAGCACGGCCCGGATGGTGCCGAAGAAGCATTTCACGTCCATCCCAAAGCTCAGATGCTCCACATAGTAGCCGTCCAGCCGGGCCTTGTCGGCGATCTCCAGCTCATCCCGGCCATGGATCTGGGCCCAGCCGGTCAGGCCGGGGCGGACATCGTTGGCACCGTATTTGTCCCGCTCGGCCAGCAGGTCGTACTGGTTCCAGAGCGCGGGGCGCGGACCGATGACCGCCATATCCCCCACAAAGATGTTCCACAGCTGGGGCAGCTCGTCCAAGCTGGTCTTGCGCAGAAAGCGCCCCACCCGGGTGATATACTGATCCGGGTCCTTCAGCATATGGGTGGGCATATCATGGGGCGTATCGATGCGCATGGTGCGGAATTTCAGGATCTCGAAATACTTCTTATGGATGCCCACCCGCTTCTGCCGGAACAGGATCGGCCCCGGAGAGTCGATCTTGATGGCAAGGCAGAGGATGAGCAGCAGCGGCGAGAGGACGATCATGCCGCACAGCGACAGGATGACCGCCAGCAGCCGCTTGATTCCGTTTCGATACATGGAGGTTCCTCCTTCATTCAAAGTACCTCTTATTATACCAAGGCATCCGACAATTTGCAATTCATCCCGCGCAGTTTTGCCAAAGGCACAAAACGCCGGTTTTGTTGTATGATCCTGCTCGTTTTCTCTCTTGTGCCCGGCGGCATTCTGCTGTACCATAACGATGAAGAGCAGTAATTTTGCAAGGGAGGCTTTTTCTGTGATCCAGCGTTTTTCATTCGGGCATTCCTTCCCCACCGGCAGCGTCGTGCAGGACCTGCCCGTGGAGAGCGGCCCGGTTCCTTTTCTGAGCCCTGAGGGCAGCGGCTGGTGCCTGACCATGAGCGAAACGGCCGTGGTCTACGGTCTCGGGGAGATGCCCCGGGGCATCAACAAGCGGGGCTGGCATTATGTGACCAACAATACCGACGAGTCCCACCACGGCGAGGGCAAGGTTTCCTACTATGGTGCGCACAATTTTCTCCTGATCCGGGACGGCGGCCGGTGTCTCGGCATCTTTGTGGATTACCCGGGGAAGGTCCGTTACGACATCGGCTATACCCGGCACGACACCCTGCGCTTTTCCACTGACGAACCGGACTATGAGCTGTATCTTCTCTCCGGCGGGGACGAGAACGCCCTCTGCCATGAGTTCCGGGAGCTGATCGGGCCCAGCTACATCCCGCCGAAGTGGGCCTTCGGTCTGGCGCAGAGCCGCTGGGGCTACAAGACGGAAGAGGACGTGCGGGAGATTGCCCAGCAGTATCAGGCCCACGGCCTGCCGCTGGACATGATCTGTCTGGACATCGACTATATGCAGGACTACGCCGATTTTACGGTAAACAAAGAGCGTTTTCCGAACCTGGCCGCACTCTCCGCCGACCTGAAGCAGCAGGGCATCCGGCTGGTGCCCATCCTTGATGCCGGTGTCCGCATCGACTCCGAAGATCCCACCTATGCGGAAGGGCTGGAAAAGGGCTATTTCTGCAAGAAGGCCGACGGGACGCCCTTTGTGGCGGCCGTCTGGCCCGGCAAGGCCTGCTTCCCGGATTTTCTGCGCCCGGAGGTGCGGGCGTGGTTCGGCGGCCGGTACAAGACCCTGACCGACTGCGGCATTGAGGGCTTCTGGAACGACATGAACGAACCGGCCCTCTTTTACAGCCCTGAGCGGCTGGAAGCTTTCCTTGCCGACATGGCCTCCCTGCGCGGCCGGGAAAATCTGGCCCAGGAAGAGTTCTTTGCCCGGGTAGTGGGCGGTGCCATGGGCCTGATGAACAGCCCCGATGACTACGCCAGCTTCTTCCACGAGCCGGACGGCCGGAAGATCCGCCACGACCGGGTCCACAACCTCTACGGCGGCAACATGACACGGGCTGCAGGCGAGGCGTTCCGGTCCCTCCGCCCGGGCCAGCGCACCCTGCTGTACAGCCGTTCCAGCTTTATCGGCAGCCACCGCTACGGCGGCATCTGGCTGGGCGACAACCACGCCAGCTGGGAACAGCTGCTGGCCAACATCCAGCTGATGCCCAATGTCCAGATGTGCGGCTTCCTCTACACCGGTGCCGACCTCTGCGGGTTCGGGGAGGACACCACCCCGGATCTGGCCCTGCGCTGGCTGGAATTCGGCATCCTGACCCCGCTGATGCGCAATCACTCCGCCGCCGGCACCCGGGAGCAGGAATACTACCGCTTTGTGGACCAGCTGCCCGCCATCCGGGAGATGATCCGGCTGCGGTATGCCCTGCTGCCCTACCTGTACAGCGAGTTCATGAAAGCGGCTCTGGAAAACAGAAGCTACTTCCGCCCCCTCGCTTTCGATTATCCGGAGGACCCGGACGCCCGGGAGGTGCAGGATCAGCTGCTGCTGGGCGAGGGCCTGATGTGCGCTCCCGTCTATACCCAGAATGCCCACGGACGGCACGTTTATCTGCCTGAGTCCATGAAGCTGCTGCGGCTCCGCTCTGCAGAGGACTACGACGAAGAGATCCTGCCCGCCGGACACCATTACCTCCGCTGCGGGCTGGACGAAATTCTGCTCTTCCTCCGCCCGGGGCGTCTGGTCCCGGTGGCAAAGCCCGCCGCCAATACGGCGGCTCTGGACGACACGGCCCTGACCCTGTGGCACTATCTGCCCGAGGGCGGACACGCTGCCTACCGGATGTACACCGATGACGGCGTGACCACAGACTATGACCGTCCCGACCACTGGCGGACCCTCACCCTCTGATCCGGAGTCTTGCCCGGAAAACCATTTTCAAAGCAACAGAACACCCCCGGCGCACCGAGCTTCCCGCTCTGTCTGCGCCGGGGGCGTTTTCTGTTTCAGAATAAAAGATTTATGCCAGCGGGTCCCACAGCTTCATGGGCAGGGGCTCCTGCTCCAGCAGGGCACGCTGGGCATCGCTCAGCAGGCTCTTGCGGACAGTGATCTGGTAGACATTGGCCTGGAACCACTTTTCGCTGCCGATGTAGTAGCCCTTCTGGCCGGCGGCATCGCCCCAGCTGTTCTCGATCTTCCAGCGGTTGGCCTTGCCGTTCTCATCCAGATTGACGCCGCAGAACATCATGCAGTGATTCATGGTGCTTTCACGGGTGAGCAGGCGCTCGGCCTTGGTCATCCCGAACTGCAGACCGCCCAGCACTTCGCCGTACTGGAAGCAGTCCGGGTCCCAGTAACCGTTGGTGCGGTCGCCGTCGGGGTGGCAGTCGCAGCTGAACATGACGCCCTCCCCTGCTTCCAGCTGACGGATGGTCAGGGCCTCCAGCTCTTCCTGCGAGAGGTTGAGCCAGAACATGTTCTCCTCCACCACGTCCCCCATGAAGGGCTGGCAGTAGGTACGGTTCAGTTCGTGGATGGGCGAAGAGATGATGACTGCATAGTCGTCAAAATCGTTGCCCACATACTTTTCGAGGAAGGTGTGAGGGGTCAGCCCGCAGTCGCAGTGGTACAGATCCTTCTGGTCGGTGTACTCGAAGTCGAAGGTCTTCGGCGGCTGGCCGTAGAGGATGCACAGGGCATTGTAGATCTCGGCCAGCATCTCCTCCCGGCGGGGAGCCGGGTCCTTTCCGTCCCGCACCAGAGCCCGCAGCTCCAGTGCGTCCTCCCGCAGCTTGCGGTTCAGGATGGGCAGATACTTGGCCGTACCGGTGGAATGCACCGTTTCCGGCATGACCCAAGAGGGCACCAGACCGTACTTTTTGATCAGGCTGACGGCCATATCCCACTGGCCGCCGTCGGGCAGAGGGCTGCCCAGCAGGGTGTAGGTCTCGCGGTCCGTCAGCTCCTGATCCGCGAAATGGAGAATATTTTCGAGGAAAAGGTTTGCCTTTTCCAGCTTATCGTAGAACGCCAGATAGGTGGGAGAGAAGGAGAAATCCTCCAGATCACACTTGGCGATCACCCGCTGACGCAGGACGTTCAGGGTGGAGAACATCCAGCAGCGGCCGCTCTGCTTCTGGTTGGTGATGTTGTCCGTCTTGACCAGCACGGAGAAATCCATCCGCAGCTTTGCCGCGGCGGCGGGCACGAAGGCGGCATCCGGCAGGGCTGTGCGGGAGATGGCGTTGGCCATGACGTTCAGCTCCGGGCGGGCTTCGTAGCCCTGCTCAAAGCGGGCCAGCATTCCGGCATCGATGGGGGTAACAGAATTCATTGTTTCACACTTTCTTTTCATGCAGCAGAGCGGTCAGCTTTTCCAGCCGACGGACTGCCTCGTCCAGTACGTCATTGCCCCGGGCAAAGTGCATCCGGATCAGGTGGTTCACCGGCTCGCGGAAAAAGCTGGAGCCAGGCACCGCCGCCACGCCGATCTCACGGATCATCCACTCGCAGAATTCCAGATCCGTCCAGCCCGCAAACTGCGGCAGGGCCAAAAAATCCGAAATGTCGATCAGGACAAAATAGGTTCCCTGCGGGACATTGTGTTCCAGGCCGATGCGGTCCAGCCCGGCAAGGAAACGGTCCCGCTTGCCGGTATAGAGGGCCCGCAGGCTTTCGTAGTAGCTGCCCGGCAGTTCCAGACCGGCCACGGCAGCTTCCTGCAGGGGCGCAGCGGCACCCACCGTCAGGAAATCATGCACCTTGCGCGCCCCCTCGATGACCCAGACCGGGCCGATGAGATACCCCAGCCGCCAGCCGGTGATGGAGTAGGTCTTGGACAGGGAGTTGCAGGTGATGGTATGTTCGAACATCCCGGGCAGGCTGGCCATGCAGATATGCTCTGCCGGGGCATAGACGATGTGTTCGTACACCTCATCCGTCACCACGAAGGCGTCGTACTGGATGGCCAGCTTTGCAATGGCTTCCAGCTCATCCCGGCGGAACACCTTGCCGCAGGGGTTGGAAGGGTTGCAGAGGATCAGCGCCTTGGCCCCCTCCGCAAAGCCCTTTTCGATGAGGCTGAGGTCGAACTCGTAGGTGGGCGGCACCAGCGGGATGTAGATGGGCTCTGCGCCGGAAAGGATGGCATCCGCACCGTAATTCTCGTAGAAAGGCGAAAAGATCATTACCTTGTCGCCCGGGTTGCAGATGGTCATCATGGCGGCCATCATGGCCTCGGTGCCGCCGCAGGTCACGCAGATCTCGGTGTTGGGGTCCACTTCGTGGTGCAGGGCGGGGCTGGTCTTGCGGGCCAGAGCCTCCCGGAAATTCTGTGCGCCGAAGGTCACGGCGTACTGGTGGGGGCCATGCTCCGCTGCCCTTGCCAGCGCTTCGGTCAGCTCCTTCGGCGGGTCAAAATCCGGGAAACCCTGGGACAGGTTGATGGAATCATACTGGTTGTTGATCCGGGTCATCCGGCGGATCACGGAGTCGGTAAATGTGCCGACACGATCACTCAGCTGCGGCATAATTACTCCTTGAAATAGGCATTCTGCACGGCCAGCAGCACACCGGCCCGGCTGGCGGCGAAGTTCAGGCCGCCCTGCAGGTAGCAGGTGTAGGGCTCACGCAGGGGGCCGTCGCAGGAAAGCTCGATGGTGCTGCCCTGGGTAAAGCTGCCGCTGGCCATGATGACCTCGTCGGTATAGCCCGGTTCCGGAGAGGGCTCCGGGGCAGCATAGCTGTCCACCGGGCTGGCCGCCTGGATGCCGCGGCAGAAGCCGATCAGGGCGTCTGCGGTGTCGGCATCAAAGCAGGTCACGATGTCGTTGTGGTCCTCGCAGTAGCGCGGGATGGGCTTTTTGCCCACCAGCTCCAGCAGGCACTGGGCATAGATGGCCGTCTTGATGGCCTCGCACACCACGCCGGGGGCGTAGTAGAAGCCCAGATACATATCCCGGGG
>CAKSZU010000068.1 GCA_934526125.1 uncultured Faecalibacterium sp.
TCTACGCTTTTGATGCGCAGCTTGATGTCCTTCATGGAACCTGCCATGCGTTACGCCTCCTTCCCTCAGTGCGCCTTGACGAAGCTCTCGGTGTAAGCGGACAGGACGCCCTTGAGCGCTTCCTCGGTGTCCTTGTCCAGATTGCCGGTGGTGCGGATGGTCTCCATGACCGCGGCACCGGCGGCATCGTTCTCGAGATATTCGTACAGGCCCTTTTCATATTCGGCCACATCCGGGACCTTGACCTTGACAAGGTAGTCATGGATGGTCGCGTACAGGATGGCCACCTGCTTTTCCACAGGCACCGGTGCCGAGCGGTTCTGCTTCAGCACTTCCACGATGCGCTCGCCCTGTGCCAGACGGGCCTTGGTATCGGCGTCCAGATCGGAACCGAACTGTGCGAAGGACTGCAGCTCGCGGTACTGGGAGTAGATCAGCTTCAGGGTGCCGGCCACCTTCTTCATGGCCTTGATCTGGGCGTTGCCGCCGACACGGGACACCGAGATACCGGGGTTGACTGCCGGCATGACGCCGGAGTGGAACAGCTCGGTCTCAAGGAAGATCTGACCATCGGTGATGGAGATGACGTTGGTGGGGATGTAGGCGGAAACGTCGCCCGCCTGCGTCTCGATGATGGGCAGAGCCGTCAGGCTGCCGCCGCCCAGCTCGTTGGAGAGCTTGGCCGCGCGCTCCAGCAGACGGGAGTGCAGATAAAAGACATCGCCGGGGTAAGCCTCGCGTCCCGGGGGACGGCGGATCAGCAGCGACAGGGCACGGTAGGCCACGGCGTGCTTGGACAGGTCGTCGTAGATGATCAGGACGTGCTTGCCCTTGTGCATGAAGTACTCGCCCATGGCACAGCCGGAGTAGGGGGCGATATACTGCAGGGGCGACAGCTCGGATGCCGTGGCCGACACCACGATGGTGTAGCCCATGGCACCGGCTTCGGTCAGGTTCTGCACCAGGTTCGCCACGGTGGAACGCTTCTGACCGATGGCCACATAGATGCAGATGACGTCCTTGCCCTTCTGGTTGATGATGGTATCGGAGGCGATGGTGGTCTTGCCGGTCTGGCGGTCGCCGATGATCAGCTCACGCTGGCCGCGGCCGATGGGGATCATGGAGTCGATGGCCTTGATGCCGGTTTGCAGCGGCTCCTTGACCGGCTGGCGGTCGATGATGCCGGGGGCCGGGCTTTCGATGGCGCGGAACTCGGTGGTCTCGATGGGGCCTGCCCCGTCAATGGGCTGGCCCAGCGCGTTGACCACGCGGCCGATCAGAGCCTCGCCCACGGGCACGGACACGACCTTGCCGGTGCGCTTGACGATGCTGCCCTCTTTGATGCCGACGTCGGAACCCAGCAGAACGATGGAGACAGTGTTCTCCTCCAGGTTCTGCGCCATGCCGTATTCGCCGTTGTCAAACTGAAGCAGCTCACCTGCCATGCACTTTTCCAGACCGCTGGCCCGGGCGATGCCGTCGCCCACCATGATGACCGTGCCCACCTCGCTCTGCTCGATCACATTTTCGTAGTGCTTGATCTGAGCACGGATGATCTTGGAGATTTCTTCAGGTTTCAGTTGCATTGTCTTGTGTTCACCACTCAATTCTTCGTAATCTCTCGGGTGGATATTCTTTTCTTATACGGTGATGGAAGCAATGGTATTGCGCAGGCTGGCCAGACGGTTTTTGACGGTGCCGTCCAGCTCGGTGCCCTCGATATCCAGGCGGATGCCGCCCAGGACGGCGGGGTCTACCTTTGCCTTCAGATCGATCTTCTTGCCGGTCACCGCTTCCAGCTTTTCGTGCAGGCGGGCGGTCTGGTCCTCCGTCATGGGGACAGCCGTTACCGCCACAGCCTCCAGAATGCCGTGTGCCTGATTGTACCGCAGCCGGTAAGCCCGGGCGCAGCCGGACAGCTCCCGCAGGGTGCCCTTCTCGCACAGGATCTTCAGAAAGTTGAGCACATAGGGATGCACCCGGCCCTTCAGGGCCTCGTCCAGCAGGCCGCAGCGCTCCTTTTTGGGGATGCTGGGGATGCTGAGCAGGTGCAGGTACTCCGGGTTGCTCTTCAGCAGGGCTGCCGCCTGATCCAGTTCTTCCAGGATCTGGCCGTCCAGCCCTTCCTCTGCTGCCAGGTCATACAGGCTTCCGCCGTACATCCTTGCGATCTCGGTCATGATGCTTCACCCACGTTTTTAATGAATTCATCGATCAGGTCCTTGTGGTCAGCTTCCCGGATCTCGCGCTCGACCACCTTGGAAGCGATCTCCATGGCCATGCCGCCGATCTCGTCCTTGGCCTCGTTGACAGCCTTCTTGCGCTCCTGCGCAATGTCAGCCTCGGCCTTCTGCTTCAGGGCAGCGGCCTGGGCACGGGCCTCGCCCAGCAGCTCCTCGCTGCGGGCGGCCGCCGTCTTCTGGGCACTGGCTACGATCTGGTTCGCCTCGGCGCGGGCATTCTGCAGGTTCTGCTCATACTCCGCCTTCATGGCTTCGGCCTCGGTGCGCAGCTTCTGCGCGTCAGCGATCTGGCTGTCGGCCTTGGCCTTGCGCTCGGCGATCACCTTTTTGACCGGGTTCAGCAGCAGCTTTTTGAAGATCACCAGCTGGATCATCAGGTTGCAGATCTGGGCCAGGAAAGTCCAGCCGTCCAGCGTGATCAATGCCTGATAAAGTTGCATAAGCGTCTCCCTTCTTTCGTGTTATACGGTTCAGGGAGTGGCTCAGCCCAGGTAGTTCATGAACATGCCCGGTGCCAGGAAGATCAGCAGCAGGCCGGTGACAAAGCCGTAAATACCGGTGGTCTCAGACAGTGCAACGCCCAGGATCAGGGTGCTGGTCACGTCGCTCTTGCACTCGGGCTGACGGCCCACAGCCTCACAGGCAGCCGCTGCAGCGTTGCCTTCGCCGATACCGGGGCCGATACCTGCGATCAGTGCCAGACCTGCGCCGATGCCGCAGCCTGCCAGAGCGATACCACGAGCCAGAAGTTGAAAGTCAGTCATAGGTTTGTCCTCCTAAAATGTGTTGGTGGTTTCGGGAGATGCCGGATCATTCCTCACCGGCAGCACGCTTGATGAAAATGGTGGTCAGGGTACAGAAGATGAACGCCTGGATGCAGCCGCCGAACCAGTCGAAATACAGGCCCGTGAAGGCCGGGATGCCGATCTGGAACAGCTGCAGCTGGCTCAGGAAGCCCGGCAGCCAGCCGAACACGACATGGCTCAGGCTTGCCAGCGCCCAATACAGCAGGGTGGAAATGACCGTACCGGACAGAATATTGCCGAAGTGACGGAACGCCATGCTGACGGGGGTCGAGATCTCCGACAGCACATTGATGGGCGCCATGAGGAAGATGGGGTCCAGCAGACCCTTCAGGTAGGCCAGGATGCCGTTGGTCTTGATCTTGTAGTACATGATCAGGACGAACACCACGATGGCCCAGGCGGCCTCGGTGTTGAGGTCGGCCGTGGGGCTCCACAGGCCCACCACGCTGATCAGGTTGCACCCGATGCTGAGGGCGAAGATCGCCCCCACCAGCGGGATATACTGATCAAAGTGGGTGCCCATGTTGTCGTGGACGAACTGATCCAGCCGCTCCACGATGAACTCGGCGGCGGCCTGCCGCTTGGAGACATTTTCCAGTTTCAGGTCATGCCCCAGCCAGAAGGCCAGCCCGGTCAGCAGCGCCATCACGATCCAGGTACTCACAAGGGTCTGTGTGATCTTGAAATCACCCAGCACCGGGATGTTGGTGTGGATGGTATACAGGATCTTTGCGCCGTTCAGTTCCATTTGTTAGGTTTCACCCCCTTTTTCCCCGGAGTCTCCGCCCTGCGCGGGGGCATCGGCCGGTGCGTCTTCCACCGAGACGTCCTGTGCCGGCACCGCCGCTGCAAGAGGCTTGTACTTGCCCGTTATTTGCAGATAATAAATGGTGATCCTCGGGAAAAACAGCGGCAGGACACTGGCAAACGGCTGGAAGCAGGGGGCCGCGATGGCCGCCACCACCCAGACTGCCTGCAGCAGCATCCGGCTGTTGTGGGAAAGCTGAAGTTTCGCCTTGCGGCGTTTCTCATCGGGCTCGTCGATGATCTTCTGGACCACGAAGCAGATGCCCGCAAAATTGCCGACCGCCACCAGCGCACCCACGACAGACCCCAGCACGACCGTATAGTCGAACCGGACCCAGCCTACCAGATGCAGTGCGGCGAAGATCACCCACATCGCCACGGTACACAATGCAGTGCCCCCGGCGATGCGCAGCAGTTCCTTTTTGGATTCCGGCTGCAGTTTCATAGCAAACCTCCACGCTCATTGATGCGAATTGAACCCCACCCGGCGGGGGCGCTCCTGTTTGGCGCGGTCCAGCCGCTCTTTGGCAAACGCCCAAAAGCTTTTGGCCCCGGCGGCCAGCCCCAGCACAATGCCGGGCAGGTACACCCACATGGGCCAGCCCCAGCGGTTGGTAGCCCACCAGCACCCGCCCAGGCACATCAGCAGCGGCAGCAGCATGGAAAGCCCCAGCTGGGTCAGCCAGACCAGATCCTCCAGCGCTTTGTACAGGCCCTTCATCCGGCATCCCCTCCTGTCCGCTCCTGCCGCCTGCCCCCGCAGGCTGTGGAGAATGTTTCGCAAAGATTTTCTTTGGGAAAAATCTCATAACGCTAGTATAATTCAAATCGTCTTGTTTTTCAATCAATTCTCCACGGAATTCTGGTAAAATTTCATAATTTGTTCACGAGTCCGCCGCAGCGGCCCGTTCTGGGTGGAGTTTGTCCGCCTGCGGGCCCATCCATACCAAAAGTTTGCGCCAATCTTTGTGCAGGATGCAAAAAAGCCCCGGAGCGGGGCCGCAGGGGTCCTTGCTCCGGGGTCAATGAACGGATGTGTGAAACGCGTTGTTATTTGTTCACGGGCTTGGTCACGGCCACCAGGTAGTACCAGCCGTCCACCTGCTTCTCGGCCACGGTGATGGTCTTGAACGTCTTATCCGGATGATCCTCCAGTGCATCGCAGATTTCATCCGCCATGTCGCATACCACATCTTCTTCCAGATCATACTGAATCTTTACCAGGTCCTTTGTGCCCAGCGTTGCGTAAGATGCGACGATGTAATCCTTGCTCAGCTCCATTTCCACTACGATGTCGTCAAAGTCCGGTTCAGCGTCATCCAGGATGGGTTCGGCCTTGAGCCAGCTCTGATAAGCCGCTACATACTTGTCCAGCAGAGCGTTCGCTTCCTTGCTGTACTCACTTCCCTCGGTCAGTTTCAGGTCTGCACCAGAGATATCAACGCCGTCCTGATTGGTATAATAATGGTTTTGAGTCAAATGACGGTTGAGCATATTGACAAAAGAATCCGTCATGACCACTTTCTGGCCGCAGCCGGTCAGAACGCCCAGTGCCAGCACCGCTGCCAGCGTGCAGGCCATCAGTTTTTTCCAAAGTTTCATTGTGTGTTCCTCCGATTCCGATTTTATGGGTGTGTTTTCATCGTGCAGCGTTACCACGGCTGTGGTTCCGGAGCATTGACCTTGGACACCGCCACCAGGTAATACCAGCCGTTCACTTCTTTTTCTGCCACGGTGATCGTCTTTTCTGCGGTATCATCATAACGATATGCCTTCTCCCACAGATCATCCGCCATGTGCCACGATACCCTATCCAGATCCATCTGGATCATGGTCAGATTACTCTTGCCCTTGGAGGCATACGCCGCGATCACATATCCCGGGTCGTTCAAGTCCAGTTCATTCTGGATCCCCCAGATGTCCGGTTCATCATCATCCAGTATCGGGTCCTCTGCGCGCCATGCCTCGTAGGCCTCCACATACTTGTTCAGCAGGGCATCGGCCTCCTTGCGGTAATCCTCGCCTGCCTTGACTTTCAGGTTCAGGCCGGATTGCCCATCCGTTGACGACGCGCTGACCTTCTGCAGGTTCCGCTGCACCATGTGTACAAAGTCCTCGGTCCGGACCATCTGCTGGCCGCAGGCCGTCAGAACACCCAGCGCCAGCACCGCCGCCAGCAGAAAGGCCGAAAGTTTCTTCCAACGTTTCATCCGAAAACGCCTCCTTTTTTATTTTGGTCTTACGGAAGATTTACCAGTTCTGCCCTCAGTTTACCGGTTAAGCCTCCCCCCCGTCAAGGTTTTCAAAAAATTTCAGCCGCTTCCACAAATTCCGTTTTTTCCCATTGTGGATTCCGCCGAAAATAAAAAACAGGTGAAAGGATTTTCTTTCACCTGTTTTTTGCTTGTACGCGGATTTTCTCAGTTTTTGGACGCAAAAAGCCCCGGCGGGGCTGCTGCGCGCAGGGCCGCCGGGGCTTTGGGAGGCATTGCCGGTTTCCGCTTACCAGAGGTTTGCGGTCTCGTTGTACAGACCCTCGTAGCTCTTGGCCGAGAGGTCCCAGCTGAAGTCGCACTCCATATCGTGCTTGACCAGGTTCTTCCAGTCCTCCTTGTTGTAGTAACGGTCCTGGGCACGGCAGCAGGCGTCATACAGCTCATGGGCGCTGTAACCGGCAAAGGTGAAGCCGTTGCCCTCGCCCAGGGTGCAGTCGTGGATGGAATCCCGCAGGCCGCCGGTCTCGCGGACGATGGGAGGCGTACCGTAACGGCAGGCCACCATCTGGGCCAGACCGCAGGGCTCGCTCTTGGAAGGCATGATGAAGACATCCGCACCGGCGTAGATCTCCTGCGACAGAGCAGGCTCGAAGCCGATATAGGTGCCCACGCGGCCCGGGTGACGGGCGCACAGGTCAGAGAAGAAGATTTCATACTGGTTCTCGCCGCTGCCCAGGATGACCAGCTCGATGCCGCGGTCCACCAGACCGTCGGCGACGCTCTGGACCAGATCGAAGCCCTTCATGCCGACCATGCGGCTGACCATGGCAAAGACGGGGCTGCCGTCCTTGTTCAGGCCGAACTTGTCCTGCAGGGCTTCCTTGCACTTGGCCTTGCCCTCTTCAAAGTTGCTGATGTCGTAGTTGAAGGGGATCTTGGGATCGGTGGCGGGGTTGTTGGCGTCCATATCGATGCCGTTCAGGATGCCGCAGAGCTTATACTGCTTCTCCCGCAGCAGGGCATCCAGACCGTAGCTGAACCAGGGGTCCAGGATCTCCTGTGCGTAGGTGGGGCTGACGGTGGTGATCTTGTCGGCCGTCTCGAAGGCACCCTTCATGAAGTTGGCGCAGCCGTCATACTCCACGATGTGCTGATCCCGGTGACCGATGCCGCAGGTGTCCTCCAGGATATCGGTGCCGTACTTGCCCTGATAGGCGATGTTGTGGATGGTGAAGATGGTCTTGATCCGGTTGAACTTGTCCAGATGACGGTAGTACAGGTTCAGGTACACCGGCACCAGAGCCGTCTGCCAGTCGTTGCAGTTGATGATGTCGGGGGTGAAGTCGATGTAGAACAGGGTCTCCAGCACGGCGCGGGAGAAGAAAGCGAAGCGCTCACCGTCATCGTAGAAGCCGTACAGGCCGCGGCGCTTGAAATAATACTCGTTGTCGAGGAAGTAGTAGGTCACACCGTTGACCTCGGCCTTGAACAGGCCGCAGTACTGGCTGCGCCAGCCCACGGGAACGGAATAGTTGGTGACATACTCCAGTTTGTCGCGCATCTTCAGGTCGCCGTACAGGGGCATGATGACGCGGGCGTCCACGCCGTCCTTGACCAGTGCCTTGGGCAGAGAGCCTGCCACATCGGCCAGACCGCCGGACTTGGCAAAGGGAGTCGCTTCCGAAGCGGCATACAGGATCTTCATAGGGATACTCCTTTCCAGAAAAAAGGTTCAGCAGGGGCATACGCAAAGAGCGGGCGGGGGCACAAACGGCCCCCGCCCCTCTTTGAGAGGGGCTACTGGGGAGAGAGCCGCCCCTGTGGAAATTTCAGGTCAGACGCTGTGATTCTTCTGCACGTAGACCGGGAAGCTCTCGGTTCCGGAAAGCTTCTTGTCGGCAGTCACGTGGACGTTCTTGTCGGTGACCACGCAGTCCAGCTGTGCGCCGGCTTCCACGATGGTATCCTGCATCAGGACACAGTTGCGGACCACAGCGCCCTTCTTGACCTTGACGCCGCGGAAGAGGACACAGTTCTCCACGGTGCCCTCGATGACGCAGCCGTCAGCCAGCAGGGAGTTGGTGACCTTGGAACCGGTGACATAGCGCACCGGGTTGTCATCGCGGATCTTGGTGTAGACCGGGCTGTTCTTGGGGAACAGGGCGTTCAGGTTCTTCTCGTCGATCAGCTTCAGGTTCTCGTCGAAGTAGCTCTTCATGTCGCAGACATGGGCCACATAGCCGGTGTACTCCAGCGCACGGATGTTCAGGATGTTGACATTGTGTGCCAGGATATCGCGCTCGAAGTAGATCAGGCCGCGGGAAGTTGCATCCTTGACCAGCTTGATCAGGGTCTCGCGCTCCATGACGTAGATGTTCAGATCCAGGTTCTGGATGCCGGGGCGGTAGTCGTTGAACAGCAGCTCGGTGACACGGCCGTCTGCATCCACCGTCAGGGTGTAGTTGTCGTTCTTGCGGCCCTCGGGGATCTCGGTCTTCTGGTAAGCGACGGTCACATCGGCACCGCTTGCCTGATGGGCAGCCAGCAGGGCGTTGAAGTCGTAGTTCACGGCGATGTTGGCATCGCTCATGACCACATATCTCTCACGCTGGTTCTCCAGGAAGTTCAGGATGGAAGCCAGAGCCTCCACGCGGCCGGAATAGATCCGCACACCCTTTTCTGCGAAAGGAGGCACGATGTTCAGGCCGCCGTGACGGCGGGCCATATCCCACTCACGGCCGGTGCCCAGATGATCCATCAGGGAGTGGTAGTTCTTCCGCACCACGATGGACACGTTGGAGATGCCGCAGTTGGCCATGCTGGAAAGCACGAAGTCCACCATGCGGTAACGGCCTGCAAAGGGGATCGAAGCCATGGTGCGCTCGGCCACCAGCTCCGGGACGGTGTTATCATAGCTGTTGGGGAAAATGATGCCCAACGCGTTGTTGTTCTGGCTCAGCATACTTCCTCGCCCTCCTTGACGGAATCAAATACTTTGGCACCCTCTTTGACGGTAGCGCCTGCGCCAACGGTAAGGCCGGTACCTACGTGAGCAATGGGGCCGTCGCTGCCGATCTTTGCACCGGCACCCACGACGACATCCTCAGCCAGGATGCAGCGCTTGACCACGGCACCCGCCTTGACGACCACGCCATCCATCAGGACGGCATCCTCAACGGTGGCACCCTCTTCCACCACGACGCCTGCGCTCAGCACCGAGTGCTTGACGCGGCCGTAGATCTGGCAGCCTTCGGTGACCAGAGAATCCTGGACCACAGCGCGGGGACCGATCTTCTGGGCAGGCAGGACGGGGTTGCGGCTGTAGATCTTCCACTTCTTGTCGAAGATATCGATACCGGAGTTCTCGGGGTCGAGGACTTCCATGTTGGCTTCCCACAGGCTGTCGATGGTGCCCACGTCACGCCAGTAGCCGTTGAAGTGGTAAGCATACATCTTGCGGCCGTCCCGCAGCAGGGCGGGGATGATGTTCATGCCGAAATCGTTCTTGGAATTGGGGTCTGCCTCATCCTCTTCCAGATACTTCTTCAGGACATCCCAGTTGAAGATGTAGATGCCCATGGAAGCCAGGTTGGACTTGGGTACCGGGGGCTTCTCCTGGAACTCGGTGATCTTGTCGTTCTCGTCTGCGACCATCAGGCCGAAGCGGGAAGCTTCCTTCCAGTCGACTTCCATGACGGCCACCGAGAACTCGGCACCCTTCTCCTTGTGGAAGCGGAGGAAGTCTGCATAATCCTGCTTGCAGATCTGGTCGCCGGACAGGATGATGACATACTCGGGATCATAGCTGTCGATGAAGCTGATGTTCTGGTAGATGGCGTTTGCCGTGCCCTTGTACCAGTCCGTGCCCTTGGCCTGCTCATACGGAGGCAGGGTGTGGACGCCGCCGTACAGACGGTCCAGATCCCAGGGCTGGCCGTTGCCGATGTACTCGTTCAGCTTCTGGGGCTGGTACTGCGTTGCGATGCCAACGGTATCGATGTTGGAGTTGACGCAGTTGGACAGCGGGAAGTCCACGATGCGGTATTTGCCGCCGAATCCCACTGCAGGTTTTGCCGTTTTCTGTGTCAGCGCGTACAAACGCGAGCCACGTCCGCCGGCAAGGATCATTGCCACAATTTCTTTTGCCATAGCTTTATTCTCCCCTTTTACACATTTCCTGATGGTTTGGATTTTGGAAATGGTCTGACTGTGTAAGGCGTCTTGCTCCGGTCATTCCTCGGTCTTTACGGCCTTTCTGGCACGGGGCTTGCGGACAGGCTTTTCCGGTGCAGCTTCGGCTGCAGGGGAAGGTTCTGCCTTGGGCTTGCGGCCCCGCTTTGCAGGGGCCTTTTCGGGTGCTGCGGTCTCAGCCGCCTTTGCCTTGCGGGCAGAAGTCTTTTTGGGCTTTTCAGCCTTTTCTGCCTTTTCCGGTGCAGGCGCTTTTTCTGCAGTCTGATCTGCTCCGGCCTTGGCGGCGCGGGCGGTCTTTGCAGGCTTTGTGGTTTTGGCTGCCGTCTTTCTCGTTGCGGTCTTCTTTGCAGGCTCTGCCGTTCCGGTCTTGTCTGCGGCAGCCTTGCGGGTGCGCTTGGTGGGGACCTCGAAGTACAGGGTACTCATGGGCGGCAGGGTGATGGTAATGCTCTGGTCGAAGCCGTGCAGGGGCTTCTTGTGGGTGCGCACGGACTTATTGTGGACAGCGCCGGAGCCGCCGAAGGCTTCGTCATCGCTGTTCAGCACTTCCTTGTAGGTGCCGGAGACCGGTGCGCCCAGGGTGTAGCCCTCGCGCAGGACAGGGTTGAAGTTGCAGACCACGAGGATCTGCTTCCCGGCAGCGTCCTTCCGCAGGAAGGCCACCACGCTCTGCTGAGAGTCGTCCGGGACGATCCACTGGAAGCCTTCCCAGCTGTAATCGATCTGCCAGAAGGCAGGGTGTTCTTTATAGAACGCATTCAGGGTCTTGACGTAGTTCTTCAGCTCAGTGTGCTTGTCGTAGTCCAGCAGCATCCAGTCCAGCTGCTTTGCCTCGCTCCACTCGGTGAACTGGCCGAACTCCTGGCCCATGAACAGCAGCTTCTTGCCGGGGTGGGCCATCATGTAGCCGAAGAAGGTGCGGAGGTTCGCAAACTTGGCCTCGTACTCGCCCGGCATCTTGTTGATGAGGCTTCCCTTGCCGTGGACGACTTCATCGTGGCTGATGGGCAGCACGAAGTTCTCGCTGAAGGCATAGAAGAAACTGAAGGTCACCTTGTTGTGGTTGCCTGCACGGAAGAGCGGGTCGGTCTTCATGTAGCTGAGCATGTCGTTCATCCAGCCCATGTTCCACTTGAAGTTGAAGCCCAGGCCGCCGTCCGAAGCAGGCTTTGTGACCATGGGCCATGCGGTGGATTCTTCCGCGATCATGTACTTGTGGGGGTGGCGGCCCAGCACCGTGTTGTTGAGCTTCCGCAGAAAAGCGACGGCTTCCAGGTTCTCCTTGCCGCCGTCCTTGTTGGGCTCCCACTCGCCCTGCCTGCGGTTGTAGTCCAGATACAGCATAGAGGCCACGGCATCCACCCGCAGGCCGTCGATGTGGTACTGTTCCAGCCAGTACAGTGCGCTGGAGATCAGGAAACTCTGCACCTCGCTGCGGCCGAAGTCGAACACCATGGTGCCCCACTCCTTATGTTCGCCGCGCTTGGGGTTGGGGTC
>CAKSZU010000069.1 GCA_934526125.1 uncultured Faecalibacterium sp.
CGTTTCAGTCAGCCTGCATCCGTATGCCGAGTTACGCAAGGCGGGGGTCAAACCCCGTCAGCGCTGTCCGATTTTTTTGTTGGAAAGGGGAGAGACCGGATGTATCGTGCCCTGTACCGCAAGTGGAGACCCCAGCGGTTTGAGGACGTGGTGGCCCAGCGCGGGATCGTGACGGCCCTGCGCAACCAGATCGCCACGGGCCGCGTGGGCCATGCGTATCTGTTCACCGGTGTGCGCGGCACCGGCAAGACCAGCTGCGCCAAGATCTTTGCCAAGGCGGTCAACTGCCTGCACCCCCACGACGGGGACCCCTGCGGCGAATGCGAGATCTGCCGGGGCATCGACAACGGCAGCATCCTGGATGTGGTGGAGATGGACGCGGCTTCCAACAACGGCGTGGACGATATCCGCGACCTGCGGGACGAGACCGCCTACACCCCCAGCGCCTGCCGCTATAAGGTGTATATCATCGATGAGGTCCACATGCTGTCCACGGCGGCCTTCAATGCGCTGCTCAAGACGCTGGAGGAGCCGCCGGCCCACGTCATCTTCATTCTGGCCACCACCGAGATCCAGAAGGTCCCGGCCACCATCCTGTCCCGCTGCCAGCGGTACGATTTTACCCGTATCGGCCCCGAGGATATCGCAAAGCGGGTGGAGTATATCGCCGGGGAAGAGGGTCTGGAGCTGACGGAGGACGGCGCGGAGCTGATCTCCCGTCTGGCGGACGGTGCCATGCGCGACGCACTGTCCATTCTGGATACCTGCGCCGGTGTCACCGCAAAGATCGACGCCGATGTGGTCCGCCGGATGGCGGGCGTCACCGACCGGAGCTACCTGTTCCATATTTCCGACGCGCTGGAAGCCCAGGACGGTGCCGCGGCACTGGCCCAGCTGGCCCAGCTGCGGCAGCAGTCGGTGGACGTGAAGCGCCTGACCGAAGAGCTCATCGCCCATTACCGTGCCCTGATGCTGGCGGCCCTGCCCGGCGGGCAGGCGCTGCTGTCCGGTGTCTCGCCGGAAGAAGAACAGCTCTATCTGGAAAAAGGCCCGAAGCTGGGGCAGCGGGAAGCCGTCCGGGCCATCCGCACCCTGGGCAACGCTTTGGAACACATGACCCGGGGCAGTGACCAGCGCATTGAGCTGGAGCTGGCCCTGTTCAGTCTGTCGGAGCCGCCCCAGGCCATGGTGATGCAGCCTGCCGCTGCTGCCCCCGTCCGGGCGGCTGTGCCCCAGCCGGAGGCCCCGAAGCCCTTTGCGGCAGCTCCGGTACAGCCCTTTGCGGCGGTGCCGGCGGCAGAAACCTTCCGTCAGGACCGATCGGCCCTGACACCTCCCCTTTCCGGGGAGGCTTCCCCGCGTCCTGCCGCGCAGGAGGCACCCCCCGCCCCGGCGGAGGAGCTTCCGCCCCCGCCCGAGGAGCCGCCGGTGACCTCCGATGCGCCCCCTCCCTGGGAAGAACCGGCTGCACCGGCGGCCGGGCAGAACCCCGCAGCAGAGGACCCTTCCGCTCCGCTGTGCGCAGCAGCCCCCCTTTCCGGGGAGCCTGACGACGCGGAAAAGCAGCCCTTGAATGGGGAGGAGGACCGCGTCAACGGCAGCGGGGCCGTGCAGCCTGCTGCCCCGGAATACACTGCCGACCCGGCTCTCAACAAGCCCCGCAAGGTGGCGGCAGCGGGGGTCAACCCCTTCCCCCGGTGGGACGAGGTGGTGCAGCTGCTGCAGGAAAAAGACCCCCTGCTGTACACCTACCTGAAGAAGTCGAAGGCCTACTTCGACGGGACCCGGGTGCTGATCGACGGCGGCAAGACCTTCCGGGATTTCATCCGGCAGAACAAGGACAGCCAGAAGCTCGTCAAGAAGCTGATCGCGCAGGTGTCCGGTGTGGCGGTGCCCATCGGCCCCTACGAGCCTAAGAATGTCAACCGCCCTTCGGCCAACGCCGAGGAATCCCTCCGCAAGCTGGAACAGCTGGGCCTGGAAGTCTCCATTGAGGACTCGGCCCGGAAAAAGAGATAAAGGAGAAACTGATTATGAAAGCAAGAATGCCCGCAGGCTTCGGCCGCCCCGACATGAACTCCCTGATGCGTCAGGCACAGAAGATGCAGGAGGATATGAAGGCCAAGCAGGCCGAGCTGGAGACCGCCGAGTACACCGGCAGCGCATCCGGCGAGATGGTCACTGTGAAGATGAACGGCAAGCACGAGGTGTTGGCCATCACCATCAAACCCGAGGCCGTGGACCCCGATGACATCGAGATGCTGGAAGATCTGGTGGCTGCAGCCGTCAACGCCACCGTCAAGCAGGTAGACGAGACCGCCGAGGCCGAGATGGGCAAGCTGACCGGCGGCCTGAACATCCCCGGTCTCTGATCCGAACGGAGGAGTCGCCATGGGTTACAATGCAGCCCCGCTGGAAAAGCTGATCGAAGAGTTCAGCAAGTTCCCGGGCATCGGCCGGAAGGGTGCCACCCGGATGGCCTATCAGGTGCTGAGCATGTCGGACCAGGACGCCGCCGCTCTGGCGGGTGCCATCCAGAATGCCCACACCCGGCTTCACCGCTGCCGGATCTGCCAGAACTACACCGAGGCAGAACTCTGCCCCATCTGCGCCAGCGCCAAGCGGGACCGCTCCATCATCTGTGTGGTGGAGACCCCCCGGGACGTGCAGGCCTTTGAGCGCACTCGGGAGTACCACGGGATGTACCATGTCCTCCACGGTCTCATCAGCCCCATGGACGGCATCGGGGCCGAACAGCTCACCGTCAAGGAGCTGCTGGCCCGCCTGGGGGACGGCGAGGTGAAGGAAGTCATCATGGCGATGAACCCCACCGTGGAAGGCGAGGCCACCGCCATGTATCTGGCAAAGCTCATCAAGCCCCTCGGCATCAAGACCACCCGCCTGGCCTACGGCCTGCCCGTGGGTGCCAGCCTGGAGTATACCGACGAGACCACCCTCTACCGTGCCCTTTCCGGCCGGGGAGAGCTGTAAAAAAACAGATCATGCAAAAGAGACCCGCAGGCCGTGGCTTGCGGGTCTCATGCTTTGTTTATGGGGCTGTTCAGAAGGTGACAACGAGGTCTTTTGCGGGGGCTTTGATGTCAATGGTCTGGTGGATGATCTGTCCGTTGGCATCGGTGTAGGCGGCGGTGAGCTGGTAGCTGCCGCGCTTGACCTTCAGGGCGAAGGCACCGGCATCATCAGCAGTGGTCTGCTCCACCACCTTGCCGTCCTGCAGCAGGGAGATCTTCGCCCCGGGCAGAGCAGTGTGGTCAGACAGCTCGGCCTTGCCCTGCACCTCCACCGGCATGCTCAGCACGACACCGGCCGTAATGGCCGCCGCCGCGGCACCGGCACCCACCAGCAGCAAGGCACCGGCTCCGCTTCCGTTACCGTCACCGGAACCGCCCGAAGGCGCAGCCGGGGTGGAGGGGGAAGAGGGAGTGGAAGGCTCAGATGGCGTAGAGGGCGTGTCAATTTCCGCACCGTTGAGGGTCAGCTTTCCGCTTTCCTCCTGACGGATCACGGCATCATTGGAAACATTCTCGCCGAAAGGAATATCCTTGGTGCTGTCTTCAACACCCACGACCGCCTGTGCATTCTTCAGGCCATCGCCGGTGATATGGACGCCGTCATCCTCGACCGTAAGATCCAGATAAGAGGTCTGGGTGGTATCGATTGCAATGCTTTCCCACGGCCATGCATCCGTGGTCTTGTCCTGCGAGTACATCAGGCCGACGGAGCCCGGATCATCGGTTTCGATATGGACGGTCTGCTTTGCGGGGTCTACCGTGATCGCAGTTTCTTCTGTCGTGCTGAGGAAGAAGGACGAGTCTTTCAGCGTGACCAGAGTCATGGCTTTTCCATTGCTTTCCGGAGAAATCTTCATTTCAAAGGGTGTGCCGTCCTCTTGGAAATCCATGGAATAGGTGACGAGATCGTCCGAACTGTCAGAAGAACCAGCTGGCACTCCGATGCTGAACTGAGCCCGGACATCGTTGCTCGCATTTTGAATTGATCCGGATTTCGTGGACAGGTGACTGTCACCGGAAGTTACTTCAAGAGAAGAAGAAAGACGAACAACGATTTCGAGATCTGAATAATCGGTCAGAGTTTCATTGCGTTCATTGCTGTAATAATTGATTAAGTCGAGTTGGTCGGTTTTGGTCATATAGAATTCGAGATAATCAAATTCAAATCCAGCGCATTTGTACTCGATTTCAAGATGTTCGGCGGGCTGTGTACTGTCGCTTTCAAAGCATTCAGTATCATCGACAGTGGTTGGTTTGATTTCCATTTGCTGCGGGTTAAAGCTGTTTGGATCGTTTACCACAAAAATATAAGAACCAGCATCAGTTTTTCCAAGCAAATCGGTCAAAATGACTTCGTGGAATCCACCACTGGAGCAGTGTATAGCAACAGGAACGACTTTTCCTTTTTTCAGAGTCTGCACAATCTCATTCAAAGCATTCGAGGGAGCAGTATTAAAAAGACGATGTTGATTGTCTGAGTGAAGTTTGGCGGAGGGGAGGTACTGCTGTAAATAATAGAATTCGACCAGGTCTTCCGTATCCCGATTATGGGTATTTGTTGTCCGGTCATAAGGAGGGGCCATATCGAAACTATTTTTTTCAGAGGGAAGCAGACTGGGATTCATATAGCGAAGAGCGGCGACAACTTCCATGCCGTAGCAGGAACCGCCCCATCCGGATAATCTATGCAGAACAATATTTTCCTTGACGCGTGAGGACATGCCATCGACGAGACGATGCAGGCTTTCGGTTGAAATGTTGTGACCATAAAGAATGTCGGAACACTGTTCCAGATGTTCAACATGTCGGAGAAGAAAGCCGGCGGGGGTTTCTTCATATTTATTGACGATGTTTTTATTATTATTATCTTTAACAGATTCCTTAAAAACCTTTTTCCACTCACTGATCATATTAGCGTCTTCTTTGCTGAAGAAATATTCGCTTGAATTCAGAAAGCCGAGGTTGTCCCGCTTGAATGTAAACTCTTTTTGGGGAGTGGGTTCCGGTTCCGGAAATGGGTCATCATTGGGGAAAATCTCTTTGATCTTAGCGGAAATTTCCTCCTTGGTCAGGTTTTCTCCATTGCAGTCTCCGGAGGTTGCAGCCTCTGTCGGTACTTCACCATTGATACAGGACGTGTTCAGAGAATAGCAGTCCTTCATATTGATGTCGAAACCAACATTTGTATTGGTACCGATACGTGCGATAGTTCCCGTGCTGGTAAGATTGGAAGCTATATTGTAGCAATTATGGATATGTGCCTGCCCAATACCATAAACGGTAGCATCATTGCCGGTAGCAGAAATATTGGCGTAATTTACAGAATTGCTGATAATAGAGTGGTAGTAGATAGAGGAACCACCATAGTCTTGAATGTAACCAATGCCACCAATAAAACGTAAACCCTGACTTTGAGAAACTTTATTGATGGATAGTTTACCATAATTACGGCAGAAGTCTGCAGAGGAAGAACAATCGGCATAACCAAAAATACCACCGATAAATGTTCTGTGATAATTTGCAAGAATCTCAATAGGGGTAACTTCCTCAAGAGAAATGAAGCCATAATTGCTACAATTGATGATTGTATTCACACGAGAGAACAAAATCTCTTCATCGGCTCCACCACGAAGAATTCCAACGATACCGCCGCAATGCACTATGCCATTTGACGAAGGAATCACAATGTTAACGTGGTTTTCACAGTTTACGATGGTATTGTCTTCGGCTCCGGTATACAGACGGGCAACAATACCACCGATATTGATCTCGGTTTCAGAAGGAGGAGTCGCTGTGATCGTTCCATACGTGACGCAATTTTCCACATGCTTTGCAAGCCCGGCGAGACTGCCGATGTTGACAGCACCGGAGCAGGTCAGGGAGATATTGACATCGGTCAGATACAGATTGGAAAAACTTGCACTTGTATAGCCGAACAAACCAACACAGGTATAATCGTTGACAGGAGTATAACTTTTTATGGTAAGCCCGCTGATCGTATGGCCGTTGCCGTCAAAGCTGCCGGTAAAAGGCTTTTCCAGCGTACCGATGGGCTCCCAATTGATGCCGGACAGGTCAAGGTCGTTATCCAGCACATAATTGGCGTCCAGATCGTTCCGGATGTAATTCAATCCGTCAACATCCGTAATGTGGAAAGTGCTTTTTTCGGATGAGCCTTCTGTTTCCGCAAAAGCCGCAAACGGAAGCATCTGGCAGAGCATGGCAAGCGACAGCACCCATGCAAGGAGCCGCAAACGTTTTTTCATAAAAACCTCCTCGTGATTTGGTCGAATGAACGGCAGATAATGGATTCCTAAAAAAATTATAGTATGGAAAAAGCCTGCTGTCAACAAAAGAAGAAGCCTACGCGGTTTGGCAAAGGAGCCGGACCTTCCCGCAACAGGATAAAAAGTGACGGAACAGTGGACCTCTCCGTCGGAATATGGTATACTAGCAGATGATTTCAGAAGAAGAACCTCCCGCGCGGGGAGGAAAGGAAAGGACTTTTTCTATGAAGATCATTCTGGTGGGCGGCGGCAAGGTCGGCACGGCACTGGCGCGTCAACTCAGTGAGGAAGGCCATAATGTGACGGTGGTCGATACCAACAAGGCCCGGGTGGAGCATATCGGGCAGTCGTATGACGTGATGAGCATCACCGGCAACGGCTCCTCCATTACCACCCTGTCTGAAGCGGGGATCGAGGATGCGGACGTGTTCATCGCGGTCACCGGCTCCGATGAGCTGAACCTGCTGTGCTGCATGTTTGCCAAGAAGGCGGGGCACTGCCATACCATTGCCCGTGTGCGCAACCCGTCGTACAGCCATGAGCTGGATTTCATCAAGAAGCAGATCGGCATTTCGGCCATCATCAACCCGGAAATGGCGGCGGCGCGGGAGATCTCCCACCTGCTGCGGTTCCCCGGTGCAAGCAAGATCGATACCTTTGCGGAGGGCCGGGTGCGGCTGATCAAGTTCACCCTTACCAGGGAGCAGGGTCTGGACGGCGTGGCCATCCATGAGATCCCCACCCGCCTCAAGAGCGATATCCTGGTCTGCGCGGTGGAGCGGGACGGCGGAGTCATCATCCCCAACGGCAACTTCGTGCTGCAGACCGGCGATCAGGTCACCTTCCTGGCAACGCAGGACCGTGCCCATGAGTTCTTCCAGCGCATCCATCTGGCCGTGCGCCCGGCCCGCAACGCCATGATCGTGGGCGGCGGCGCCATTGCCTATTACCTGAGCCAGGACCTGCTGGAAAATCACGTTCGGGTCCGGATCGTGGAGAGGGATCAGGCCCGCTGCGATGAGCTGATCCAGATGCTGCCGGAAGCGCAGATCCTCTGCGCCGACGGCTCCAACCGGGAATTCCTGCTCTCCGAGGGGCTGGAGTCCACCGAGGCCTTTGTGGCCCTGACCAACATCGACGAGGAGAACGTCCTGCTGACCCTGTTTGCCAAAAAGCACTCCACCGGCAAGCTGGTCACCAAGGTCAACCGTCTGGAATTCGATGACATTCTGGCCGGGCTGGATCTGGGCAGCATCGTTTACCCCAAGTATATGACCTGCGATTACATCGTGCAGTATGTCCGCGCTCTGCAGAACGAGGCGGGCAGCAACATCAAGACCCTGTACCGGATCCTGGACGACCGCGTGGAAGCGCTGGAATTCACCGTCCACGAGGAGAGCCGGGCCACCGGCGTACCCCTGAGCCAGCTGCACTTGAAAAAGAATACCCTGCTGTGCTGCATTACCCGCGGCAACGAGATCCGCATCCCCCGCGGCGGCGACCAGATCCAGGTCGGGGACAACGTCATCGTGGTGACCCTGGAGCACGGCCTGCACGACCTGCGGGACATCGTGGAAGAGTGAACGGAGGCACGGCATGAATTATGCGATCGTTTTGCGGCTGCTGAGCTATATCCTGTTCTGCGAGAGCGCTCTGCTGCTGCTTCCGGCCCTGACCAGCCTGTGCTTCGGCGAATGGGCCGTGATGGGGGCGTTCCTCATTACGGCAGCCGGTGCGGCCCTGCTGGGGCTGCTGCTCCACCGGGTCAAGACCCGAAGCCAGATCTTCTACATGCGGGAAGGCTTTGCCACCACGGCCCTGTGCTGGATCCTCATCAGCGTGGTGGGCGCGGTGCCCTTCGTACTGACGGGCTGCATCCCCAACCCCATCGACGCCCTGTTTGAGACGGTGTCCGGCTTTACCACCACCGGTGCCAGCATCCTGCCCGGCGTGGAGGACCTGCCCAAGGGCATCCTGTTCTGGCGCAGCTTCACCCACTGGGTGGGCGGCATGGGCGTTCTGGTCTTTCTGCTGTCTTTGCTGCCTCTGACCGGCGGCTCTCACGTCAACCTGATGAAAGCCGAGAGCCCCGGCCCTCAGGTGGACAAGCTGGTACCAAAAGTCCAGTCCACGGCCAAGATCCTGTACGGCATCTATTTTGCCCTGACGGTGATGGAATTCGTGTTCCTGCTCTTCGGCGGGATGCCGGTCTTTGAGTCCATGCTCACCGCCTTCGGTACGGCAGGCACCGGCGGCTTCGGCTTCCGAAACGACAGCTTCACCAGCTTTTCCCCCTACATCCAGTGGGTCGTGACCATTTTCATGATCCTCTTCGGCGTCAACTTCAACGCCTACTTCCTGCTGCTGATGCGCCGCTTCCGCCGCGCCGCCGCCAGCGAGGAGGTACGGGCTTACTTCATCATCATCGGTGTGGCGGTGGCCATCATTACCGCCAACATCTACAGCCTTTACAACGGTTTCGGCGAGGCCCTGCGGCAGGCGGCCTTCCAGGTAGGCTCCATCATCACCACCACCGGATTTTCCAGCTGTGATTTTGACCTCTGGCCCACCCTGTCCAAGGAGATCCTTGTCATGCTGATGTTCGTGGGTGCCTGCGCTGGCAGTACCGGCGGCGGCGTGAAGGTCAGCCGTTTCCTGCTGCTGGGCAAGACGGTGGGCAAGGAGCTGAAGCAGGCCCTGCACCCGCAGGTGGTGGCCCCGGTCCGGATGGACGGCAAGGTGGTCAACCATGAGACCATCCGTGCAACAAACGTCTATGTGGCGGCCTACATCTTCATCTTTGCGGCCTCCTTCTTCCTCATCAGCCTGGACAACTTCGACATGGTGACCAACTTCACCGCCATCGCGGCCACCCTGAACAACATCGGCCCCGGCCTGAACCAGGTGGGCCCCATGATGAACTTCGGCGGCTACTCCGACCCGGCCAAGCTGGTCATGATCTTCGATATGCTGGCCGGCCGTCTGGAAATTTTCCCCATGCTGGTGTTCTTCCTGCCCGATACCTGGCGGAGGTTCTGAGTGTAATAAAAGGACCGCTGTTCGTGAAAAAACAGCGGTCCTTTTCGTATATCTGGTTTACGGGATCAGAAACTGTCCACCTTTTCCTGTGCGCGGTACTGCAGGGCTTCCAGCAGGGCCTCTTCGTCCAGAAGCTGCTTTCCGGCAAGGTCGGCCACGGTGCGGGCCACCCGGAGGATGCGGTCGTGGGCCCGGGCAGAAAGGCCCAGGGTGTCGTAGGAGGCCCGGAGCAGCCGCTCGGCGGCGGGGGTCATCCGGCAGACCCGGCGCACCTGTCCGGCGGAGAGCTGGGCGTTGCACCGCACATTTTCGTATCCGGGGGCAGAGTAGCGCTTTTCCTGAATGGCCCGGGCTGCCAGCACCTGTTTGCGGAGTTCGGCGCTGCTCTCGGCAGGGGAGGCGGCGTGTAGCTCGTCAAAGGCCACGGGGTCCATCTCAACGCAGAGGTCAATGCGGTCCAGCAATGGGCCGGAGACCCGGCTGCGGTACTGCCGCACGGCGTTGGGAGAGCAGGTGCAGGGCCGGGTGGGGTGACCGTAATAGCCGCACTTGCAAGGGTTCATGGCGGCCACCAGCTGGAACCGACTGGGGTAGGTGGCACTGCCTGCCGCCCGACTCACAGTGATCTGTCCGTCCTCCAGCGGCTGGCGCAGCACTTCCAGACTATCCCGTGAAAACTCCGGCAGCTCGTCCAGAAACAGCACACCGCAGTCCGCCAGACTGCACTCGCCGGGGCGGAAGGAGGCCCCGCCTCCGGCCAGGGCCGCGGCGCTGGCCGAGTGATGGGGGCTGCGGAAGGGCCGGGCGGAGATGAGCCCCCGCCCTCTTGGAAGCTGCCCGGCGATGGAGTAGATCTTGGTGGTCTCCACGGCTTCCTCCCGGGTCAGGGGCGGCAGGATGCCGGGCAGGCGCTTGGCCAGCATGGATTTGCCAGTGCCGGGAGCCCCGATCAACAGCACATTATGGCCCCCGGCGGCGGCGATCACCATGGCCCGCCGTGCCAGCGGCTGGCCCATGACGTCCGCAAAATCCGGTGCCGTGTTCCACCCGGCCGCTGGGTCAAAGGGGATGGGGACGGCAGGCTGGATGGGACAGACCCCCTGAAGGGCGTTCACGACCTCCCGGGCGGTATGGGCGGGGTAGACCTTCATGGCATCGCCGCCGGCCTCGGCCGCTTCAGCCGCATTTTCGGCGGGGACATACAGGCTGCGGATGCCGTCGGCTGCAGCGGCCAGTGCCATGGGCAGGACGCCGGACACCGGCCGCAGACTGCCGTCCAGCGCCAGCTCCCCCAGAAAGGCCGTGTCGGCGGGGGGCTCTTCCATCTGCCCGGAGGAAGCCAGCACCGCCAGCAGCAGGGGCAGATCATAGACCGGCCCGCTCTTGCGGATATCCGCCGGGGCAAGGTTGACGGTGATGCGGCGGTCGGGCCACCGGAACCCCAGATTTTTGAGGGCGGCGTGGACGCGGTCGCCGCTTTCCCGCACTGCCGAATCCGGCAGGCCCACCAGCGAGAACGCGGGCATGCCGCCGGAGACATCCGCTTCCACGGCCACGGCAAAACCGTTCAGGCCATTCAGACCATAGCTCTTCAGGACAGAATACATGGAGCCTCCTCCCGCCGCGCAAAAGCGGCCACCGGACAGAATGTTTCTATAAAAATAATTATAATTGTGAGGAGGAATCTTGTCAATGTGTGAAAAGTTTGTGGCATTTATATGATTTTTGGGCCGAAACTTTTTACATAATATGGAATTGACACAGCCCCCGCAAGAGTTTATAGTATAAGTAGGTTTGGAAAAACTATCCCTGTGCGAAATACGATTAAAGGTAAGGTGTGCAATATGTATCTGGATGAGTATAAGCGCTGGCTGGCTGCGGACCTGGAGGACGCGGACCTGAAACCGGAGCTGAGCAGAATCGAGGGAAATGACGAGGAGATCAAGGACCGCTTTGCCGTGGCGCTGAAGTTCGGCACCGCCGGTCTGCGCGGTGTTCTGGGTGCCGGTACCAACCGGATGAATATCTACGTGGTCCGTCAGGCTACGCAGGGTCTGGCAAACTGGGTCAAGACCCAGGGCGGCACCCAGACGGTGGCCATCAGCTACGACAGCCGTTTGAAGAGCGACGTCTTTGCCAAGACCGCTGCCGGTGTCCTGGCAGCCAACGGCATCAAGGTCCGCATCTATGATGCCCTGATGCCGGTCCCCGCCCTGAGCTTTGCGACCCGCTACTATCAGTGCAACGCAGGCATCATGGTCACCGCTTCCCACAACCCGGCCAAGTACAACGGCTACAAGGCCTACGGCCCGGACGGCTGCCAGATGACCGATGACGCTGCCGC
>CAKSZU010000070.1 GCA_934526125.1 uncultured Faecalibacterium sp.
GGGGCGTAGTAGAAGCCCAGATACATATCCCGGGGCGTTTCCAGCGTACAGCCCAGCTCCTTGCCAAGGCCCGGGGCGTTCAGGCGGTAGGCGCAAAGCTCCACCAGATCCTTCCGGCCTGCGATGTAGCCGCCGGTGGGGGCAATGCCGCCGCCGGGGTTCTTGATGAGGCTGCCCACCACAAGATCAGCCCCAACCTGGCAGGGTTCCCGGGTCTGGGTGAACTCGCCGTAGCAGTTGTCCACGAAGATGATGATCTCCGGGTTGGCGGCCCGGGCCGTGTCCGCGATCTTCCGGATGGTCTCCAGATCAAAGGCGTTGCGCTGCAAATAGCCCCGGCTGCGCTGGATGTGGCAGACCTTGGCCCCGGGGGCCTTCTTCGCAATGAGGTCGTAGTCCGGGGTGAAATCCGGTTTCAGGGGCGCTTCGTCGTACTTCACGCCGTAGTCCATCAGGGTGCCGGTGCCCTTGCCCTTGCCGTCCAGACCAATAACGCCTTCCAGCGTGTCGTAGGGGCGGCCGGTGGCAGCCAGCAGGGTATCCCCTGCCCGCAGCAGGCCGAACAGGGCCACGGCCAGCGTATGGGTGCCGCTTTGGAACTGGCTGCGCACAAGGGCATCCTCTGCCCCCATCACCTCGGCAAAGATCTGCTCGAGCTTGGCGCGGCCGGTGTCCCACAGGCCATAGCCGGTGGTGCCCAGCATATCGGTGGAGGACATCTGGGTATCCGCAAAGGCTTTCAGCATCTTGAGCTGGTTGAAATCACGGATCTCCTCCATGTGCCGGAAATAGGGCTGGCAGAGTTCCATGGCCTTTTCATCCAGCGCCAGCACGTCGGGTTTGTAATCAAAAAAGTGGTTCAGAATCGACATAGTTATCCTTTATCTATTGCATTGTTTTCATACCGGGCGCACTCCCCCAGCTTCTCAAAGCCGAGACGGGTATAGAAATGCACCCGCTCCGGGCTGCACAGGAAAACCGGCTTCCACCCCTCTGCTGAGAGGGCGTTGGCCATCTCCACGATGAGCCGACCGCCGATGCCCCGGCCCCGGAGGGGCTCCGCCGTCTCGCCGCAGGCCATGTAGGCCTGCCCGTTGGCCAGCGCATAGGCCCCCACGGTGCAGACGATCTTCCCTTCCTGTTCCAGCGTCCAGACCCGGGTAAGGCCCCGGCTGCGCTTGGTACACAGTTCAGAGTAAAAGTCATCCCGCCGGGCGGGCCTGTCGGGGAACAGCAGATCCGCCACCGGCCCGGCGGCAGGCTCGGTGTTCTTTGTCAGGCTCTGCCAAAGGGCTTCGTCCGCCTCTGACAGCGGCAGCTGCCGCCCCGGGGCAAGGCCGAAAATGCTGTGGGTCTTTGCCCGCTTCCAGCCGGTGGGCGGCGCTGCCTGACGCTCATCCAGAATGACCGCGCTGCACCCGCAGAAGGCCAGAAAGCTGGCCAGCTCCTCGGGGTTGGCGTGGCCCGCCATGGAAGCCGTACTGCCGCCGATGTCCAGCGCCAGCGTCGGCCCGGCAAAGAAGCGTCCGGGCTGGCTTTTGCCGAACAGTTCCAGCGCCAGCGGCATGGTGGCACCGAAGCAGAGCGTCCCCCGGCAGGCGTTCCGAAAGCGCCTTTTCTGCCGGGGCGTCGTCACCTGCGCGATCATTTCAGCGCGTTGACGATGTTCTTGAACTCCCGGCCGCGGACCTCAAAGTTGGGGTAGAGGTCAAAGGAAGCGCTGGCCGGGGACAGGATGATGATGTCGCCGGGCTGTGCGCAGGCGCGGGCCAGCTCCACGGCATGCTGCATGTTGTCGGCATGCTGGATGGGCAGCTCGGCTTCGTTGAAGGCCGGGTCCTCCCGGACAGCCTTCTCGATGCGGGGGCCGGTGGCACCCATCAGCACCAGATTCTTGACGTGGGCCGTGATCTCCGGAGCCAGGGGCTCGTAGGGGATGTGCTTGTCATAGCCGCCTGCGATCAGGATGACCTTCTGGTTGAAGCTGCGCAGGCCCGCAATGGTGCGGGTGGGGCTGGTGCCGATGGAGTCATTGTAATAAGTAACGCCGTCCAGCACACGCACCGGCTCAATGCGGTGTTCCACACCGGTAAAGGTGCTGCCGACCTTCCGGATGGCCTCCACGGGCACCTCGCCCCAGACGGCTGCGGCGGCAGCCAGCAGGTTCTCGATGTTGTGCAGGCCCCGCAGCTTGATGTCCTTCTGGGCCAGGAAGGGGGTCACAACGCCGTCCTCGGCCATGCAGAGCATCCCGTCCTCCTTGCGGAGGAAGGCACCGTTGTCGGTGTCGTGCAGGCGGGTGAACCAGACCTGCCTGCCCTTGCAGTCCTTCTGCATCCCGCGGGTGATCTCGTTCTCATAGCCCAGCACGGCGCGGCAGGGCGGGTTCTGGTAGAGCAGGATGTTCCGTTTTGCATCGATGTACTCCTGCATATCCTTATGGTGATCCAGATGGTTGGGGGTGACGTTGGTCACCACGGCGATCTTCGGGCTGGAGTGCATGCTGATGAGCTGGAAGCTGGACAGCTCCACCACGGCCACATCCTCGGGACGGACTTCCGGCAGCATGGGCAGCAGGGCCGCGCCGATGTTGCCGCCCAGATGCACCTTGCGTCCGGCGGCCTCGTAGAACTTGGAGATCAGGGTGGTGGTGGTGGTCTTGCCGTCCGAGCCGGTCACGGCCACGATCTCGCAGGGGCAGAAGTCAAAGAAGAGTTCCACCTCGCTGGTCACCATGGTCCCGGCGGCCATGGCATCCTGCAGGGGCTTTTCAAAATAGCCCACAAAGCCGGGGGTGCGCATGATGATGTCCTGACCCTTGAATCCGTCCAGATAGTTCTCACCCAGGCTCAGGCCGATGCCCAGCTCCTTGATGGTGGCGGCGTAATCGCCGAACTCCTCCACGCTCTTCTTCTGGTCGCAGAGGGTCACATGGGCCCCCAGCTCCACAAACTCGCGGATCAGGGTCTTGTGGCTGACGCCGGCCCCGATGAAGGCGACTTTCTTGCCCTTGATAAGCTCTGCAAGCTTCTGCTGATCTTTCTGCATAAAGACAGAACCTCCTCGATTCTAAGATTCTAAACTGAAACGGTTTGTTTTCGCTGCCCCATTTTACACCATTTCCTCCCGATTGGCAACGCCAAACCCTTCTTTCTCCGAAATGCACCGAAATACCATCGGAATTCACAAAATGTTGATTGTCTTTTCCGGCGCTTTCCGCTATACTTGTTTTGTTATATCTATCTGCAAGGAGCGCATTTTCTTGAAACATTCCTTTTTTCGTCTTACCGCAGCGGTCCTGACCACTGTGTTCCTCTTTACCCTGACCGGGTGCGGCAGTTCCGGTTCCAACAGCTTCACCTGGTTCGTGGATGCCATCCCTTCCAACCTGGACCCGCAGGTGGCCTCGGCCGCCTCGGACGTCATCGCCTGCGAGAACCTGTACAGCGGCCTTGTCCGCAAGAACCCGGACGGCGAGTACGAGCCCGCCCTCTGCGAGCGGTGGGAAAAGTCCTCCGACGGCCGGACCTATACCTTTTATCTGAAGGACGGCCTGACCTACACGGCCGCCAAGGGAACCGCCACCGAATACGCCATCACGGCAGAGGATTTCGTGTTTGCCTTCCGGCGGATGTTCCGGGCCGAGACGGCTTCCCCCTATGCGGTGGAGTTCTCGGCGCTGGAAAACAGCGCCGCCGTGCTGGCCGGGCAGATGCCGGAAAACGCTTTGGGGGTCTCGGCCTCCGGCCCGCTGACGCTGGTGTTCCGGCTCAGCAGCCCCGATGACAATTTTCTGGAAAAGCTGACCCTGCCCGGTGCCACGCCCTGCGATGAAGAGTTCTTCAACTCCACCCGGGGCACCTACGGCCTGACGGCGGCCACCACCCTTTCCAGCGGAAACTTCTACCTCTACAACTGGACTTCCAGCGGCCTGTTTCTCCGGCGGGCTTCGTCGGGCAGCCTGATCGACAACCTGCGTCTGGTGCAGAACACCAACAACGCCGGCCAGTCCGCCGCCGAGCTGATCGCCAACGAAAAATGCTCCGCCGCGCCGGACGACACCGGGGCCGCGACCTCCCTGAACAGCCAGTCCTACTCCGACACCACCTGGAGCCTGCTGTTCAACTGCAACAGCGTGTTTGCCTCCACCGGGCTCCGGCAGGCGCTGGCCTCCGTGGCCCGGACGGCTGCCGAGGTGCCGGATCCCAGCCTGTACACCGCTGCCAGCGGCCTTGTGCCCGAGGGGCTGACCGTGGACGGCATCGATTACCGGTCCGAAGCAGGGGATGTCTCCCCCGCCGCCGTGGATGCCCGGGCGCTGTATCTCTCAGTCCGGCAGAACATGTCCACCTCCGACTTCAACAAGGTCAGCCTGATGGTGCCCGCCGGGAGCGGGATGACCCAGGCGGCGGAGACCATCAACGGCGTCTGGCAGAAGGAGTTCTCCCTTTTCTTCTCAGTGGAAGAGGTGGACGCCGACACCTTTGACCAGCGGCTGGCCGACGGGGATTATACCATCGCGCTGGCCCCCATCCGCGCCGAGGGCGGCAGCGTCTATCAGATGCTGGAGCAGTTCACGGCATCCGGCGGGAACCTGACCGGCTATTCGGATGCCCTGTTCTCCACCCAGCTGCAGGCCAGCGCCCAGGCCACCGGGACTTCCCGCTGCCGTCTGCTGGCCGACTGCGAACGTCAGCTGCTGAGCGACGCTGTGGTGGTCCCCCTGTTTGCCCAGCAGAAGCGTCTGCTCATCGCAAACGGCATCCACGACCTGATCTTTGACCCCTTCGGGCCGGTGCTGGACCTGACCTATACCACAAAAGAATAAGGGCTGCATATTCTGCCGCCCGTCTGCCGATACTCCCTTTGCGATCAAGCGAAGGGAGTTTTTTTGATGGGAGAAATGTTTTGTTTTCAATGTGAACAGGCGGCAGGCTGCACTGCCTGCACCGGAAAAGCGGGCGTCTGCGGAAAATCCGCAGAAACTGCCGCCGCGCAGGACCGACTGACCGGTGCCCTGATCCGGTATGCGGAACAACTGACCGGCGAGGGCCGCGCTCCTGCCCCGGAACAGGCTCTGCTGCTGATGCAAGGGCTGTTCACCACCATCACGAATGTCAATTTCGATACCGCATCGGTGGACCGGCTGACGGACGCCGTCCACGCCGCCAGTCCCGGCATCGCCGAAAACTATGACATGCGGCGGCTCTGGCAGGAGCCGGATGAGGATGTGCGGAGCCTGAAGTGCTTTGTGCTGTTCAGCCTGCGGGGCATGGCCGCTTACAACTACCACGCCCGGGTGCTGGGCCGCATCGACCCGGAGCTGGACCGGTTCTATTGCGAGGCCCTGAAAGCCATTGCCGCAGACCTCTCCCGGGAGGATCTGTGGACTCTGGTGCAGAAGACCGGGGAGGCCAGTTTCCGCACCATGGAACTGCTGGACCACGCCAACACCGGTGCTTTCGGCGAGCCGGAACCGGCAGAGGTGCCCCTGACCATCGAAAAGGGACCGTTCATCGTGATCTCCGGCCACGATCTCTACGACTGCCAGCAGCTGCTGGCCCAGACCGAGGGAAAAGGCATCAACGTCTACACCCACTCCGAAATGCTGCCTGCCCACGGCTATCCGGAGCTGAAAAAGCGCTACCCCCACCTGAAGGGCAACTTCGGCACAGCATGGCAGAACCAGCAGCGGGAGTTCGAGGACATCCCTGCCCCGGTCCTCTTCACCACCAACTGCATCATGCCCCTGCGGGCCAGCTACGCCGACCGGGTGTTCACCACCTCGGTGGTCTCCTACCCCGGGGTGCAGCACATCGGCCCGGAGCGGGATTTTTCCCCGGTCATCCGGCGCGCACTGGAACTGGGCGGATACCCGGAAGACACCCTGCTGCCCGGCATGAACGGCGGTAAAACCGTGACCACCGGCTTTGCCCGCCATGCCGTGCTGGAACACGCCGATGAGATCGTGCAGGCCGTAAGGGACGGCAGGGTCCGGCACTTCTTCCTGATCGGCGGCTGCGACGGGACCCGGCCTTCCCGCCGGTATTACACCGAGCTGGCCAAATGCACCCCGCCGGATACCATCCTTCTGACCCTGGCCTGCGGCAAATTCCGGCTCAATGACCTGCCCCTGGGCACCGTGCCCGGCACCGGCCTGCCCCGCATCCTGGACGTGGGCCAGTGCAACGACGCATACAGCGCCATCCGCATTGCGCTGGCGCTGGCCGATGCGTTTGGGTGCAGCGTGAACGAGCTGCCGCTCTCGCTGGTGCTGTGCTGGTTTGAGCAGAAAGCCGTCTGCATCCTGATCGCGCTGCTGGCACTGGGCATCCGGAACATCCGGCTGGGTCCCACCCTGCCCGCGTTCCTCTCGCCCGGGGTGGTGCAGGAATTGCAGCGCCGCTATGACCTGAAAGCCATTACGACCCCGGAAGAGGACCTGCAGGCCATTCTGGGACGCTGACTGCCGCCGCAGGGAATTTCTTGCTTTGTTTCTGCTATGCTCCCGGGATTTCCCGGGAGTTTTTCTTGTGTCGAAACTTTTTCATAATTTCTGGGAATTTCCGGCGCAGGGACAAGCTTTCACTCCTGTGCAGGAATCATTTTCCGGAGAAACTCCGGCGCGGTTCCCCACCGTTTCAAAAATTTGGATCTTTCGGTTTCAAATTCGTTTGAACCTCTTGTATTTCCGAACATCCGATGCTACTATATTAGCAGTACACAAGATGTACTATATTTTAGAAAGAGGAGGAGAAAAAATTATGAAAAAGAGATGGTTCGTAGTGATACTTACCATCGGATTGCTGCTTCGTGTTCTGCCGCTGAGTGTACTTGCACTGAGCCCCGACCCCATCACGAATGCGGACGGCACCCTTCTGGACTGGAGTGACCTTTCCACCGTTTCCGACTCCCTTGATGATTTGCAGGAACAGCGGCTCGCTGTCGTGGATGCAAAACCCGGCACGGCTGCTGCTCCCGGCCTTTCGGAGGCGGGCCCAGAGAACCCCCCCCCCCTTGCGGATGCGGACCGCGATAAAGCAGCAGCGGATGACCGGAATCTCACCCCCAAAACTCCTGACGAGGAAACGGATGACGATGCCCCTGCGGACGACACCGGCAGCACCGGCAGCACCGGCAGCACCGGCAGCACCACACCCCCGGCTGTGTGCAAGATCGGCGATAGTTCCTACTCCACACTGGACGAGGCGATCCAAATGGCAGTGAAAGGCGACCAGATCGACCTGCTGACGGACATTGAGTGGGATGCGGGTCTTCGCTTTGAGAACAAGAAGCTGACCATTTCCGGCGGCAATACCTACACGCTGACGCTGGAGCAGTATGGCATGTATGCGTATAAGAGTGATATCACGTTCCAGGATCTCACCCTAACCATTAGCGCAATTACTCATACCTATGAAGGCGGCGCAGGCGGTACGGCCAACCTGATCAGCAATTCTGATCTGCATCTGAACAACGTTGACTTCACGTTGACTCCAGAAGGTTCCTGCGGAAGCGGTATGTACCTGTATCAGCAGAGCAATCTGTATCTGGATGGGTCTCGAGTCTTGATCAGTGGCAACATGGTTGACGGCATCTTCGCTGATGAATCAGAGTATGTGGGTATGCCCAATCGTGAGGTCAAGATCATGAACGGTTCCTATGTCGAAGCCCGCGGCTGCAGTCATGCTGGCATACTGCTTGACCCCATTGACATTACAATGTCTTCTTCCGAAGTCTTCGTGACTGGCAATGGCGTCGGCTACAGTTTTGGGTTTTCCTGCTATGACGGTAAGCTGACCATGGAATCGTCCATCCTCAGGGCAGATGATAATGCTCACGCTTGGTCGGGTTCTGGTATTTATGTCGGTGCTCTTGATATGGATGCTGCTTCCACAATATATGCCACTGACAACGGTGGCTCTGGTCTTACCATCGGCGCTGCTGACGGCAAGGAGAAAAGCTATATTCGCGGACAGATTTACTGTGAGGGCAACGGCACATCCGGTATTGGCGGCGGCGGCGGTTTTGTCGTACACGCACAGCACGACTATTATGAGGACGAAGACAAATGGTACATCTATGAAGGTGATGTGACCCTAGAACCCGGTGCGTATATCTACGCCTGCAACAACAAGGCCCTGGCTGGCGTTTTAAACAACTGGATTCTGAACATTGAAAGCGGTGCAACCGTCATTGCCGATAACAACGAGCAGTTTGGCTTTGGCAACACTTATGATGCCCGCACTACCATTGAAAGCGGCGCAGATGTCTCCATAAACAACAATCTGCACGGTCTATACAACTACGCTGGCGATGGCAACACCGAATGGGCAAAGGGCTTTTTCCTCATCGAAGGTGGCGCACATGTCACTGTCAACAATAATAAGCTCTATGGCATCTACACCAGCGGTGGTTCTGACACTCCCGATAACGACTACTTTACGATTCAGGGCGGTGCAGATGTTTCTGCTGACGGTAACGGAGCCCACGGTATTTACAATGACGGCGGTATTTTCACCGTTGAAACCGGCGCAATCGTTTCTGCCTGCAATAATGGCTACTACGGTATTTTTAACAACAAGGGAACGTTTACTGTAGAAAACGGCGTCGACCTGCAGGTCGAGTACAACAAAGAGAGTGGCGTTGTCAATGTTGAGAATTCAAAGTTGACTCTGCTCTCCGGCTGTGTCCGTTATAACACCACTAAAAATTTCTATGGCTACGGCGGCGGTCTCCGAAACTATGGCGAAGCTACTCTTTCGGATGATGTGCAGCTGTACAACAACCATGCAAGACTTGCCGGTGACGACATTGAGAACGGCAATGGTGCCACCATTACCTTTGGCCCCACCGGCAGCGGCTGGGAGCTGGACGGCGGACCGGACTGCTATGATTTCATTGACGGCTGGTATGACGACTATGAAACCACCCGCTGGAATGCCCATGAGGAGGACGAAGCGAAGCTGCACATGGTTCTCGTCGCACCCGTCACTTCTTACACCGGCCCCCTGTCCCTCAAGGCCGCACACGGCAGTCTCTCCACCGGCAGCCTGACCGTCCGCAAAGAGACGGTCGGTGAACTGCTGCCGAGCGACTATGACACCGCGTTCACCTTTGAGCTCACGCTGGAGGATGATACCATCACCACGATCGACGACCAATGGTGCGGTGTCCCGTTCAAAAACGGCAAGGCATCTTTCACCCTGAAAAGCGGCGAGAGCATCACGCTCTCGAACCTGCCCGCAGGGATCGGCTATACCATCACCGAAGCCGCTCAGGACGACTGGACCCTGCTGAATATCAACGATGCAGAGACCGGCGTTGTGCCCCGGAACGACACCGCCGAGGTCGTCTTTACCAACCTGAAGAACAACCTGGACATCCCCGATGTTCCGGTCGTTCCCATAGAACCGGAGGAGCCCGAGATCCCCGAGGAAACCGAGGAAACAGAGACCCCCGAGGAGCCTGAGGGGCCGGAGATCCCCCAGGAGCCTGAGGAGCCCGAGATCCCCGAGGAAACCGAGGAAACAGAGGCCCCCGGCGAACTGCCTGCGGAGGAACCGGCTCAGACTGACACGTCCGCGTCGTTGGCCCAGCCGGAGGAAACGCCCACGCAGAACACCACGACCGTGACCCTGATCCAGACCGGTACCACCGATTGGCTGGCTGCCGTGCTTCTGATCTTTGGCATCGGTCTGTTGGCATGCGGGTGGTTCTTCGACCGCAAACAGCGTGCCGCAAAGCACTAAGGACAGAAACGCCCCGCAATCATACGCAAACCGCCGCATCCCCTGCCCCAGACCGGCAGCCGGATGCGGCGGTTTTTTCAAGGTTTTGATGAAATGCGTTCATCATTCCATCAAACCGCACAAGATGACCGGCCTTCAGGGCATCAAGTTTGGCGCAGCTGTCACTTGAAGAATCTTCAGCATCCGTTATAATAGAGTCATCGGAACAAAGGCGTTCCAGAGGGGCATCCTATGCCCTTCTGGGGCGTCTTTTTGTTTTGCAGGGCTGCGGACTGTGCCGCGCCCGGAGGATATTTGAGAGATAAGGATGGGAAAGGCAATGGATCAATTTACGGAAAACTCCACGCCCCTCGGCCTGTATGACCCGCAGTTCGAGCACGATGCCTGCGGCATCGGTGCCGTGGTGGACATCAAGGGCCGCAAAAGCCACCAGACGGTGAGCGACGCGCTCTCCATCGTAGAGCGTCTGGAACACCGTGCCGGCAAGGATGCCGAGGGCAAGACCGGCGACGGCGTGGGCATCATGCTGCAGATCAGCCACAAATTCTTCTCCAAGGTCGCAGACGAGCTGAACATCCGTCTGGGCAACGAGCGGGAATACGGCGTCGGCATGTTCTTCTTCCCCCAGAACGAGCATCTGCGGGCACAGGCTATGAAGCTGTTTGAGCTGGTCACCCGCAAGGAAGGGCTGGAGTTCCTGGCCTGGCGCGAAGTCCCCGTGAACCCGGACGCCGTGGGCCAGAAGGCCCGGGACTGCATGCCCTCCATCTGGCAGTGCTTCATCAAGAAGCCTGCCCGTGTGAGCAAGGGCATCGACTTTGACCGCAAGCTGTACATCGTCCGCCGGGTGTTCGAGCAGGCCAGCAACGGCACCTATGTGCCCAGCCTGTCCAGCCGCACCATCGTGTACAAGGGCATGTTCCTGGTCCACGATCTGCGCCTGTTCTACCTCGACCTGCAGGACGAGGACTACGAATCCGCCATCGGCATGGTACACAGCCGGTTCTCCACCAACACCAACCCCAGCTGGATGCGGGCACACCCCAACCGATTCATCCTGCACAACGGCGAGATCAACACCATCAAGGGCAACACCGATGCCATGCTGGCCCGGGAGGAGAGCATCTCCTCCCCCATCATGCAGGATGATATGAACAAGATCCTGCCCATCATCAACACTTCCGGCTCTGATTCCGCCATGCTGGACAACGCCCTGGAGTTCATGGTGATGAACGGCATGGACCTGCCCCTGGCTGTCATGATCACCATCCCGGAGCCCTGGGAGAACAACAAGAACATCAGCCAGAAAAAGCGGGACTTCTACCAGTA
>CAKSZU010000071.1 GCA_934526125.1 uncultured Faecalibacterium sp.
ATCATGAAGAAGGAGGACGTTCAGTGCTCCATCACCGGCAACTCCACCAACCCCGTCCGCTTCCAGCATCTGGTCGCAGGCACCTACAAGAAGTGGGCCATCGAGAACGGCAAGAAGTACTTCTCCGTCGCTTCCGGCGGCGGCACGGGCCGTACCCTGCATCCCGATAACGTGGCTGCAGGTCCTGCCAGCTACGGCCTGACCGACTCTCTGGGCCGCGTCCACGGCGATGCTCAGTTCGCAGGTTCCTCCTCCGTGCCCGCACACGTTGAGATGATGGGCCTGATCGGCATGGGCAACAACCCCATGGTCGGCGCTACTGTTGCCTGCGCTGTTGCTGCAGCTCAGGCCAACGCCTGATCTTTTTCTGGTTCGGCAAAGGGGGCTGCCTTCCGAATGGGCAGTCCCCTTTTTATGCTGAGATATGTTCGCGCAGACTAACTGTCTGCAACATTGCTTCAAATGAGAAGGAAAAAGTAGAAACCATGAAAAACACGAAGATCAAACAGAGCATTGCGGCGCTGGCCATGGCGGTCATCGTTGCAGTGGGCCTGCTGGGCTACGGCTTCAGCAGCAAGCCTGCTTCCACCGCAGGCGGCGTGTCCGGTGATTTCATCGGCACTGCTAAGGGTATGGGCGGCGACGTTACCGTTACCCTGACGCTGGAAGACGGCAAGATCACCGGCTGCACCGCTGAGGGTAAGGACGAGACCCCCGGCATCGGTACGCTGGCACTGGAGCAGCTGCCCGCTCAGATCGCTGAGACCGGCAGCATCGCCGTGGACGGCGTGTCCACCGCGACCATCACCTCCAACGCCATCAAGGAGGCAGCAGCCGCTGCCCTGACCGCCGCCGGCCTGAATGCTGACGACTATAAGATCGAGGTCAAGGCCGACGAGACCAAGGCCGAGGATTCCACCGTTGACGCTGACGTTGTCATCGTGGGTGCAGGCGGCGCAGGCATGACCGCTGCCATCACCGCTGCTGCCGAGGGCAAGAGCGTTGTGATCGTGGAGAGCCAGCCCATGGTGGGCGGCAACTCTGTGCGCGCTACCGGCGGCATGAACGCCGGCAAGACCGTGTATCAGGATGAGAACGAGTTCGGCGAGTCTGCCGGTGTCGAAAAGACCCTGAAGACCGCTGCTGAAAAGTACGCTGACAACGAGACCATCACCGCTCTGGCAAAGACCGTCTCCGAGCAGTGGGCAGAGTACCAGAAGAACCCCACCGGCTACTTCGACTCTGTTGAGCTGATGGAGCTGGATACCATGATCGGCGGCAAGGGCCTGAACGATCCCGCTCTGGTGGAGACCCTGTGCGAGGGCTCTGCAGACGCCATCGACTGGCTGGATGAGAAGGGCATCACCCTGCACAGCGTTTCCAGCTTCGGCGGCGCATCTGTCAAGCGGATCCACCGCCCGGTGGACGGCGACGGCAAGACCGTCTCCGTGGGCTCTTACATGATCCCCCTGCTGCAGGAGAACTGCGAGAAGGCCGGTGTGCAGATCCTGCTGAACACCACCGCCAACGAGATCCTGACCGATGCCAACGGCGCTGCCGTGGGCATCAAGGCCACCGGTGCTTCCGGTGAGACCGTGACCGTCAATGCCAAGGCTGTGGTGCTGACCACCGGCGGCTTCGGCGCAAATCTGGACATGGTCACCGAGTACAAGCCCGAGCTGAAGGGCTTCATGACCACCAATGCCCCCGGCGCACAGGGCCAGGGCATTGAGATGGCCGCTGCACTGGGCGCTGCCACCGTGGATATGGACCAGATCCAGATCCACCCCACCGTCCAGGCCGATACCGCTGCCCTGATCACCGAGGGCCTGCGCGGCGACGGCGCGATCCTGGTCAACGCCGAGGGCAAGCGCTTCATCGATGAAGTGGGCACCCGCGACGTGGTCTCCGCTGCCGAGATCGCACAGACCGGCAGCTACAGCTGGCTGGTGGTCGACCAGAAGATGGCCGATGCTTCCAGCGTCATCCAGGGCTACATCAAGAAGGGCTACACCGTGGAGGGCGCTTCCTACGAGGAGCTGGCCCAGGCCATGGGCGTCGATGAGACTGCCTTTGCCGAGACCATGGCTGCCTGGAACGACTGTGTTGCTGCAGGCAAGGACGAGGAGTTCGGCCGCACCAGCTTTGCAAACCCGCTGGACACCGCTCCCTACTACGCCATCAAGGTCACTGCCGGTGTCCACCACACCATGGGCGGCCTGAAGATCAACACTGACACCGAGGTCCTGAACGAGAACGGCGAGGTCATCCCCGGCCTGTTCGCAGCAGGCGAGGTGACCGGCGGCGTCCACGGTGCAAACCGTCTGGGCGGCAATGCCGTGTCCGACTTCGTGGTCTTTGGCCGGATCGCCGGTGAGAAGGCCAGCGAGTACGCTGCATGAAGCGCCTGACCTCCCGACAGAAAAACCTGCTGTTTGCGGCGGTGATCCTGGCCGCGGCAGTGCTGCTGTTCGTGCTGTACCGGGCCGGTACCCGCCGGGCAGAGGCGCTGGAGGCGGTGGTGGATTTCGGTGACGGCATCATTGAGACCCTCCCGCTGGATGAAGATCACGATTATCTGTACGATGTGGGCAATTACGTCGTGCATCTGCAGGTGAAAGACGGAGCTGTTGCCTTCCTCGACAGCCAGTGCCCGGACCATGTGTGCGAGCAATTCGGCTGGCTGAGCGAAAAGGACGCATGGGCGGCCTGCGTTCCCGCAGGGGTCTATGTGAAGGTGGAAGCCGCAGAATAAGGCAAACGAAAAGCTGCCGTGCGATGTGAACCGCACGGCAGCTTTTGTGTTAGCTTTTGTGTTTTTGAGAAAAGATCAGCGGAGATATTTCCCGGTGCAGATGTTCTTGCAGCAGGCGCTGACGGGGAACCAGCAGCAGTCCCGGCAGATGTCGGCCAGCATCTCGGGGGTGGCTTTGGCATCGATTTCACGGATCAGGGCCTGATAGTCGTATTCCTTTTCCTCCAGCCCGAAATACTCCACGGTCTTGCGGTCGTACCGCTTGACCTTTTCCTGGGTGTCGCAGAGGTCGGTGCCCAGTTTGTTGGGGCAGCAGGAGCAGAGGGTGTCGGTGGAAAAGGTCAGCCGAACCCGGGTGCCGGGGACCTCCCGCAGCTGATGGACGACCTCATTCATGTGGGCGACAAAGGCATCGTCGTAGCCGTGGCCGGAATAGCCCTGGGTACACAGCAGGTGATGGGGACGCAGTTCGATGACACTCATGCTTTTTTCAACCCCGGGATCCGCTTGCGGATGCTCAGCCCCAGCAGGGTGGCCAGCACTGCCTTGATGATGGCCGTGGGGATGAAGGGCAGTACGCAGGCGCTGATGGCCACGGCAAAGGTGCTGTGGGCCACCACCACGAACATGAGAACGCCCACGATGTAGTTGATCACGGTGCCGACGACGACGGCAAGGGGGAAGGCACCCTTGAAGGCATCCCGGTGTTCCACGCCCAGACCGATGATGTAGGCCATGAGGGGGAAGGAAATCAGGAAACCGCCGGTGGGGCCGACGAATTTATCGATGCCGCCGGAGAAATTGGCCAGCACCGGCACACCCACGGCACCCAGAAGCAGGTAGACCAGGGAAGCGATGGCGGACAGCCTGGAGCCCAGCACCACGGCAGCCAGCGTGATGGCGAAGGTCTGCATGGTCATGGGGACGCCCAGAGGCATGGGGATGGAGATCTGCGCCATGACGGCGATGACGGCGGCGAACAGTCCTGCATAGCAGATGTCCCGCACCGAAAAACGGGATGATGTCTGATTCATAGATAAGTTCCTCCTGTATTTGTGACAAATCGCGTTTCTGATTAAACCAGAGATCCGGCGGCAGGTCAACTTTGAAATTGGCGAAAGGTTTACAATCGGAAGAAGGCGGCGGCCGCTGGGGAAAGGGGTGAAAGTTTGCTGAAAATTGCCGAAATGAAATTTGGACGCTTGTGTATTGGTACAAAATGCGATACACTACATTGTATGGTAAGCTTATTTGGTAAGCATGGGGGCAGCTGTTTCGCTGCCCCGTCGAGATAGGAGGAACACCATGATCTGGAAAAAGAAGAAGGCACCGGAGGCGGAAGCTCCCGCGGCGGCACAGGCAGGCCGGAAAGGCCCCCTGCCATTCCTGAAAAAGAACTGGAAATGGCTGGTGCCGGTGGTCTGCGTCGCGGTGGCAGGCGGTGTGTTTTTGCTCAAACCCCGGGAAAAGCCCGTGGTGGTGGATGCCAATTATATGGAAGCTGCCCCCGAACGGCGGGACGTTTCCAACACCCTGAGCGGCACCGGAACCCTGAACCCGGCCAATACCTATACGGTGCGGTCGCTGGTGGAGGGCAAGGTGCTGACCTGCGATTTTGAAGAGGGTGATGTGCTGGACGAGGGGACCATCCTCTATACGCTGGACAGCTCGGACGCATCCACCAACTTCGAAAAGGCCGAGATCGCCATGCAGCAGGCCCAGCGCAGCTACGATAAGGTGGTAGACCGCCAGTATGTCCGCGCCGAGGTGGCCGGTGTCGTCAGCAGCCTGAAGGTGGCCAAGGGCGACGAGGTGACCAGCGGACAGGAAGTGGCGGTGATCCGGGACAGCTCGAAAATGCTGCTGACCCTGGAGTTCCCCGCCGCCGATGCGGCAAACTTTACCGTGGGCCAGAGTGCGCTGGTGACGCTGGACGGCACCTTTGAGCAGCTGGACGGCACCGTGACCGCCGTTACCGGCACCGATGCCCTGAGTACCGGCAACCTGCTGACCCGCACCGTGACCATTGCGGTGCGCAATGCGGGCGGCCTGACCACGGCCCAGGCGGCTACGGCCTCCATCAACGGGGTCAGCTCCATCGGCTCCGCCGTGTTCGGCTATCAGGCCGAGCGCACCCTGACGGCTCAGGTTTCCGGCACCGTGACCTCCATCAATGTGCAGGAGGGCACCGAGGTGTCCAAGGACGAGATCCTTCTGACCCTGTCCGGCGACGACCTGACCGAGAGCATCCAGTCTGCCTCCGAGACGCTGCGCAGCGCCGAGATCTCCATGCAGAACCTGCAGGATGCTATGGCCAACTACACCGTCACCTCGCCTATCAGCGGCACCATCATTGAGAAGGACGTCAAGACCGGCGATGCGGTCAAGTCCGGTGATACCCTCTGCGTCATCTACGACCTGAGCTATCTGGAAATGGTCATCAACGTGGACGAGCTCCAGATCAGCTCCCTGTCCGTGGGGCAGAAGGTGCAGATCACGGCCGATGCCGTGCAGGACAAGAACTATGTGGGCACCGTGACCCGCGTGTCCATGAAGGGCTCGGCCAACGGCGGCACCACCACCTACCCGGTGACCATCCGGATCGATGAGATCGACGGTCTGCGGCCCGGCATGAACGCCAACGCCGAGATCGTGGTGGCCGAGGCGGAAAACGCCCTCTGTGTGCCCAACGCGGCTATCGTCCGGGGCGGCTATGTGCTGGTGACCCAGGATTCCCCCAGCGCTTCCAAGGCCGATACCACCATGGATGCCCCCGAGGGCTTCGTGTATGTGCCGGTCAAGGCCGGTGTCAGCGATGACGACTATACCCAGATCATCAGCGGCATCCGGGAAGGCGACACGGTGGGCTATGATCCCAACTCCGTCAGCAGCGACAGCTACTATGACGACGGAAGCATGATGATCTTCTGACAGGGAGGACCGGATGAGCGCTCTGATCGAGTTTGAATCGGTCTGCAAATATTACCAGATGGGCGATACCACGGTAAAGGCCGCAGACCATATCACCATGAAAATAGACAAAGGCGAGTTCGTGGCCATCGTGGGCCAGTCCGGCTCGGGCAAGTCCACCTGCATGAACATCATCGGCTGTCTGGATGTGCCCACGGCGGGCGTCTACCGGCTCAACGGCCGGGACGTGGGCAAGATGAGCCGGAACGAGCTGGCGGCCGTCCGCAACGAGATGCTGGGCTTCATCTTCCAGCAGTACAACCTGCTGCCCCGGCTGAACCTGCTGGAGAACGTGGAGGTGCCGCTGGTGTATGCGGGCATCCCGCGGGCCGAGCGTCACCGCCGCGCCCGGGAGGTGCTGGAGCAGGTGGGGCTGGGCGACAAGCTGAAAAACAAGCCGAACCAGCTTTCCGGCGGCCAGCAGCAGCGCGTTTCCATCGCGCGGGCGCTGGTGCGCAACCCGGCGGTCATCCTGGCCGACGAGCCCACCGGCGCACTGGACAGCCATACCGGCCGGGAGGTGCTGGGCATACTGCAGCAGCTCCATGACCAGGGCCACACGGTGGTGCTGATCACCCACGACAACTCCATTGCCGTGCAGGCAGACCGGATCATCCGGCTGGAGGACGGCCAGGTGGTCTACGACGGCGATTCCCATGCGCCGGAGGCCATCGTTCAGCCCACCCTTCTGCCGGAGGAGCCGGAACAGACAGAACAGGAGGGGAGCAGATGATCTTTGAGACCTTCCGCCAGGCGATCCAGAACGTGTGGAGCAACAAGCTCCGCACCTTCCTGACCATGCTGGGCATCATCATCGGTGTCATGGCCGTCATCGTCATCGTGGGCCTGGGCAACGGCATGACCAAGAGCATGCGGGACAGCTTTTCGGCACTGGGCACCAACACATTGTCCATCCAGGTCTGGGGCTACGGCTCCCGCACCGTCTCGGTGGACGATATGTACAAGATCGTGGATAAGAATTCGGATCTGATCACGGCGGTGTCGCCCCAGATCGATTTCAGCAGCAACACCCCCAAGGTGGGCACCACGACCTACCGCTACGGCACCAGCGTCTACGGTGTGGACGAGGGCTATACCCAGATGAAGAGCTACACCATCGCAAAGGGCCGCGGCCTGCAGTACATGGACATCAAGGACAACAAGCAGGTCTGCATCATCGGCGATTACCTCAACCGGGTGGCCTACGGCGGCCGCGCCGTGGGGCAGACCATCAAGCTGGGCGCCTACAAGTTCCGCATCGTGGGTGTGCTGGCCCCCAAGGTCACCAGCGAGAGCATGCAGCAGGGCTCGGACGATGACTGCATCTACCTGCCCTATACCACGGCCATGCGGCTCTCCAACACCGGCTCGGCCGGAAACTTCGTGGCTGTCATGAAGGACGAGAGCAAGGCCAACGAGGCTAAGAGCGCCGTGGAGAGCGGCCTGTACAACCTGCTCAAGAGCGACAACGCCTACTATGTTTACAGTGCCAGCGAGTGGCTGGAAGAGATGAACAACATGATCAACATGGTCATCATCATCCTCACCGGCATCGCCAGCATTTCGCTGCTGGTGGGCGGCATCGGCATCATGAACATCATGCTGGTGTCCGTCACCGAGCGCACCCGTGAGATCGGCATCCGCAAGGCGCTGGGTGCTAAGGAGCGGGTCATCCTGGCGCAGTTCGTGGTGGAAGCCGCCACCACCTCGGCACTGGGCGGTGTGCTGGGCATCGTGCTGGGCTACATCGTTTCCATGGCGGCCAACCGCATCCTGCCCATGATCTCCAGCGGCATCGATGTCACGGTCAGCCCCTCGTTCAACTCCATTGCAGTGGCCTTCTGCATCTCGGTGGGCATCGGTGTGCTGTTCGGCTATCTGCCGGCAAAGCGCGCCGCCCGCCTGAATCCCATCGAAGCCCTGCGTTACGATTAAAGGAGGTCCCCTTATGAAAAAACGTCTTCTCGCATTCCTGCTGGCGGTCAGCATTGCCGTGTCGATGCTGGTGCTGCCGGCTTCGGCGGCGGGCAACGCCAACACGGCGGTCCAGCTGTCGGTGACGCTGGGCGCGATGGATTCCAGCCAGACGGCTGCCCTGAACGCCGTGGTCACCCGCGGGGCCCTGGCCCGGATGCTGGTGTCCTACTCCACCTACCGGGAGAGCGTGGGCTCTCAGGGTACGGTGGGCACCCTGTTCTCCGACCTGCCGGGCAGCTCGGCCTGGGCACCCTATGTCCGCATCGCGGTGCAGAACGGCTGGATGAACGGCTATACCGACGGGACCTTCCGCCCCAACAACGCGGTGACGCTGGAAGAGGCCTGCACGGCGGTGCTGAAACTGATGAGCTATAAGATGACCGACCTGAGCGGCTCGTTCCCCGATGCGCAGCTGAATAAGGCCAGCGAGATCGGCCTGCGGGATCAGATCGACCGCAGCCGGGGCGAGGCGCTGAACTATGAAGAGTGCGCCCTGCTGTTCTACAATGCCCTGACGGCCAGCACGGCCTCCGGCAGCGCCTACGGCACCTCGCTGGGCTTCACCGTCTCCAACGGACAGGTGGATACGTCCAGCGTCCTGCTCTCCAGCCTGAAGGGACCCTTTGTGGCGGACAGCAGCACCCAGCTGCCCTTTACGCCCGCCAGCATCTACCGCAACGACAAGGCTTCGGATTCGGCCGAGCTGAACCGGTACGATGTCTATTATTACAGCGAGAGCCTGCAGACGGTCTGGATCTATACCCGCCGCGCCGCAGGCCGGATCACGGCCGTTTCGCCCAGCGCCAGCGCCCCCACCGCGGTGACGGTGGCCGGTGTCAGCTACTCGCTGGGGTCCTCGGCGGTGGCTTCGCAGGTGTCCTCCCTCAACGGCGGCGGCGTGGGCCAGGTGGTCACCCTGCTGCTGGGCATGAACAATGAGGCCGCCGGGATCGTCACCGGAGAGGAAGCCGATGATGTCTTTTACGGCGTGGTGCAGTCCGCAGCCCGCAGCCTCGTGGAGGAGAACGGCGCGGACGTGCTGCAGAAGATCACGGTGGCCTGCACTGACGGCATCACCCGGCAGGTGAATGTGGACAAGAGCCTGAACATCCCGCAGGGCTGGCTGGTGGAAGTCCGCGTGACCCCCGAAGGGGAGACCGTGGAGCATATCGATAACCGCAGCCTGAGCGGAACGATCAACGCGGAAGGCACGGCTCTGGGCGACACGGCCCTGGCCGATGATGTGGAGATCCTGGATACGACTTCGGAGGGTGTGGCTGGGACGGTTCGTCCCAGCCGCATATCGGGGGTAACCTTAAAGAAATCCGATGTCCGCTACTATACCCTCAATGAGGCCGGTCAGATCGACCGCCTGATCCTGAACGACGTCACCGGTGATCTGTGGAACTACGGTGTTCTGGACGACGTGAAGAATCTGGCCATGAACTACTCGGACCTGAAGAGTCTGGTCGACAGCTTCAAAAAGAGCGATTCCTCCGGTTCCTCCTCCGGCAGCACTGGCTCGGACACCACGGATACCACCGGCACGGTGATCAATCAGGTCAGCAATCTGCTGATGCCCACCACCAGCGAGATCCTGTGGGGCATCATCTCCGGCGATATCCTCAGCACCGCATGGCAGAAGCTGACCAGCAACACCGGCGGCCTGCTGAGCATCGGCTTCAAGCAGATCGCCGAGATCACGGGCACTCCCTTCAAGCAGATCTTCAATTACATCGGCGGCGGTGCGACCTACATCTGCTACGTCAACGGCTTCCCCGCCAGCTACACCACCTCCATCAAGTACCCGGTATTGGCAGGCGGCATCGCCGTGCGGCAGGAGTCCACCGGCTCCGTCAAGGCCATGATGCAGCTGATGCCCATGAAGATCGACCGGGTGGGCGCGGCGTCGGTGCTGTCGGGCGGCGACCGCTACGAGACCGCCGACGACCTGCAGGTCTACCTGTGGTACAAGGGTCAGTATTACCCCACAAAGCTGACCTCGGTGAACACGGACGGCTACCAGCTGACCGGCTGGTATGACAATTTCGGCTGCGCTGCCGGAAAAAAGGTCCGCGTCATCATCGCCGTCAAGAACGATTGAGGGACTATTACAGCGGCGTTCGCCGCATCCTGCGGCAGCTGCGCTGGGTGTTCTACCCGCGCCGCTGCCCTTTTTGCGACCGGGTACTGGGCAGCCTGTCCCGCTGCCCCGACTGTGCCTCTGCACTGGAACAGCACCGCCGGACGCCCACCATGCGTCTGAGCGGGGCACAGCATTATCTGGGGCGGCTGGATGGGGCAGCCGCCCCCTACCGGTATCAGGGCTGCGTCCGGCAGGCCGTCCTCCGGGCAAAGTATCAGGGTACACCCTGGGCGGCTGTGGAGCTGGGCGTGGAGATGGCCCGCCGGCTTTTCGGCAGCATGGTCACCATGCAGGGGTCGGAGCCGCTTCCGGCCCTGGTGCCGGGCCTGGACCGCAGCTACGACTGCATCCTTCCGGTGCCGGCTTCCAGCCGGGCCCGGGGCTACAATGTGCCGGAGCTGATGGCGCAGCCCCTCGCCCGGGCCGTGGGGGTCCCGGTGGTGACGGATGCCCTTGTCCGTGCCCGGTCTGACCGGCGGCAGGAGGGGCTTTCGCTGGAAGAGCGGCTGGTCAACGTGGCCGGTGCCTTCCGGGTGACGCACCCGGAGGCCGTGGAGGGAAAGCGCATCCTTCTGGTGGACGATGTCCTGACCACCGGTGCCACCGCCGCGGCCTGCGCCCAGGCGCTTCTGGACGCCGGGGCCCAGAGCGTGTTCGCCGTGGCGCTGGCGACCGTGGAGTTCCCGTACCCGCTCCCGCGGACAACGCCCATCACCGAAAACGCGGAAGAAATTTGAAAAAAGTGCTTGACAAAATGTCCTCTCTCGGGTATACTAAATGAGCTGTGAGCGACAAATGCTGACAGATATCCGGGTGTAGCGCAGTTTTGGTAGCGCGCTTGAATGGGGTTCAAGAGGCCGTGAGTTCGATTCTCGCCACTCGGACCAGATGATTCCCAGTCGAACAGGGGTTCGGCTGGGAATTTTCTTTTTGTCAAAAACACTGCTGAATGCGCTGATAAAAAGCAGCCCATGCACACCCTTACAAAAGGGGTGCGCACGGGCTGCTTTTGATGTATGAGTTATTCCTCCGGTTCAGCTTTGGCGCGGGCCAGAAAATCGCGGATCTTATCGACCTGGATCTGGGCCACGGCGCGGCCGGTCTCGTAGACCCGGTGGAGCTGGGCAGGGTCGCGCTCCATGGCACCGATCTCCAGCGGGATGGGCGGGCGGATGACGTAATCCTTGCCGGACTG
>CAKSZU010000072.1 GCA_934526125.1 uncultured Faecalibacterium sp.
GAACACAGAAGTTAAGCTCACTCGTGCCCAAGATAGTTCGCTGGAAACGGCGCGTGAAAATAGGTAGTCGCCGACTTGACAGAAAGCTCTGAGATGAAAGTCTCAGGGCTTTTTTGTTGCGTCTGCGGACAGGCAAAGGCCTCCAAATGCCCTCTTCCAAAAACGAGAGCGAGATTTTGTGAAAGATGTCATGTGCATTCTCTCTGAATTTTGAAGCTTTGTTCCGGCAAAACAGAAAAAATGCGTTAAAAAGTGTCGGAATATTGACAGAAATGACGCAAAACGATATGCTTTCAGTAAAGTTGCGGGAAAAACTTACGATCCTGCGGAAACAAAAAATGAAAGTGAATCTGGAGGAAGCAACATGAAACGGATCCGAAAATTGATCGCCGCAGCACTTGCCGGGCTTCTTGCCCTGATGCTTTTGGCAGGCTGTGAAGAAGTACCCGTCCCACAGGCCCCGACAGATGCAAGTGCAGAACTGGTCGCAATGATGAACGATACCCTGAAGTCTCCGACGATGTCTGTGGGGATGGTGAAGGATGTCAAAGAACTTAAGGTGGATCCCCAGCTGAATGCAAAAGCGCAGAATGCAGCAGCTTTTATTGTGGAGAAATCAAATGGGCTGGATTTGAGTTTGGTGGCCGAGGATCTCGAGAAAGCGCTCCCAGTCCTGGCGGATGATCCTTATATTTATAGAGTGAGTTATGCGAAGAATGTCTCCTATAAAACAGACTACTTTAATAAAAACAAGACGTATGAAATTGCACGGGAACTTCTGGCAGAAGGAACCGATGAGGTGAATTACTGCTATCTGAACCAGTACCGTGGTAATCGTGGTGAAGATTATTATACCCCGGCCAAAGAATCCGTTGTGTCGGTAGGCTTTGCACAGACCAAAGATGGTGACTACATCGTTGCTGTGATGCGTTTTCCGGCACAACTGCCTACGTTCTGAACCAACACAAAACCGCTGCTTTCTTTTGAGGAAGGCGGCGGTTTTTCACGTCCGGATGCCCTGCTGCATAGGATGGCGCAGACCATGGGGAGGAGGGGCAGGGATGAGCGGACGAAAACGATTTGCCGTCATCGGGGAGGATGCCCGGCAGGCGGCGGCAGGCCGGGCACTGGCCCGGGTCGGTTTTGAAGTCGGCGGGCCGGAACAGATCGCACAGGCGGATTATCTTCTGCTGCCGCTTCCGCTGGATGAATCGCGGACGCCGCTGGCGGAGCTGCTGCGGGCAGCAAAACCCGGGACACTGGCACTGGGCGGAAAGCTCTCGGAGGAGGCAAAGCAGATCGCCCGGGAAGCCGGGGTGGAACTGCTGGACTACTTTGCCCGGGAGGAGCTGATCCTGAGGAATGCGGTCCCCACAGCGGAAGGCTGCATCGGGATTCTGCTGGCACAGCGGAAACGGACTCTCTGGGGCAGCGCGGTCTTGCTGGCCGGATTCGGGCCGGTTGGGCAGGCACTGGGAATCCGTCTGGCGGCGCTGGGGGCACAGGTGACAGCGGCGGCCCGCCGCCCGGCGCAGCGGGCACTGGCAGAAAGCTATGGCTTGCGCAGCATCGAGCTTTTCCGGCTGGAACAACTGGCTCCGGCGTTTGATACAGTGGTCAATACCGTCCCCGCACCGGTGCTGACGGAAAGGGTTTTGTCGGCTCTGCAGCCCGGGAGCCTGATCGTGGATCTGGCATCAAAGCCGGGCGGAACGGATTTTGAAGCCGCCCGCCGTCTGGGGCATCGTGCCATCCATGCGCTGAGCCTGCCTGCGGCCTGCGCACCGGAAACGGCGGGGGAGGCCGTGGCGCGGACGGTCTGTGAGATGCTGGCAGAGAGGGAGGAACGACCATGAAGGAACAACTGCGGGGAACGGTGGCCTTTGCTGTCTGCGGGAGCTTCTGTACGCTGGGCCCTGCTGTGGCGCAGGCCGGGCAGCTGGTGCGTCAGGGCTGGGATCTGCTTCCGATCATGAGCTTTGCGGCGGCGGGGCTGAATACCCGGTTCGGCCGCGGGGAAGAGTGGAAACGGCGGCTGGAAGAGATCACCGGGCACCGGGTGCTGGATACGCTGCAGGCTGTGGAGCCTCTGGGGCCGCGGCAGCTGGCCCGGGCTCTGGTCATTGCACCCTGCACCGGCACGACGCTGGCCCGGCTGGCGGCGGGACTGTCGGAGACCCCGGTGACGCTGGCGGCAAAGAGCCTGCTAAGGGTCGGCCGTCCGGTGGTCATTGCGGTGTCTACCAACGACGGGCTGGGGGCCTCCGGCGAGAACATCGCCCGGCTGATGCAGCGGAAGCATTATTATTTTGTCCCCTACGGACAGGACGATGCTGCGTCAAAACCACAGAGCCTGAAGGCGGATCTGGACCTTCTGCCCGCCGCGTTGGAGGCGGCGCTGGAAGAACGGCAGCTGCAGCCGGTCCTGCGGGCGCTGAACGGAGCGGGGAATCTCTTTTCAGTTTCATAAAAGTGTGGTATACTATATCATACAGCAGTCTGCATTTTCAGGACAGATAGAGTGTCTGAGCGGGTGCTGTCCGCGGAAACTGCGCGGATATCTTTAGAATGTACTGCCTGCGGCAGGCCGGACCTGCACTTGAGGAGGGCCGCCGGAGTGCAGATGAAGAGGGTCCCATGAAAAAACACATCGCCGTGCTGTGTGCGGCGCTTCTGACCATCCTGACGGTGCTTGCACCGGGCGCGGCAGCGGCCGGGCCGCAGCTGACGGCCACCGAAGCGTACTGCATCATCGATGCCGACAGCGGTCTGGTGCTGGAACAGCAGAATATGGACGAAGAACTCCACCCGGCCTCTATCACCAAGGTGATGACGCTGGGGCTTGCCTGTGAAAAGGCGCAGGGCAAGTGGGATAACATCAAGCTGACGGTCAGCCATGAGGACGTTTACTCTCTGGCGGGGACCGATTCCAGCCATATCGCTCTGCAGGAAGGGGAGGAAGTCCCCCTGACGGATGCTCTGTATGCCACCATGATGGCCAGCGCCAACGACGGTGCCAACCTGCTGGCGGAATATTTCGGCGGCGGCTCCATTGCCGGCGGCGTGGAGGCCATGAACGCGCAGGTGGAGGAACTGGGACTGAAGCATACCCATTTTGCCAACCCCCACGGCATCAGTGACGAGAATCACTACACGAGCTGTTATGACATGGCGCAGATCCTGCGCTGGGCGCTGCAGCAGCCGGGGTTCGAGACCCTGTTCACCCGGAACGAGACCTATACCATGGGCCCCACCAACGTTCAGCCCAAGGAGCGGTATTTCCACCAGCAGGACAAAATGCGGGTGGCTTCCAGCCGGTACTCCATTCCGGCGATCCTGGGGTCCAAGATCGGCTACACCGACATTGCCCGGTACAGCTACGTCTGTCTGGCAGAGCAGAACGGTGTCCGCCTGATCTGCGTGACCATGCAGAGCCAGCTCAAGACCGATAAATACAACGATGTCCGCACCCTTTTAGAGAATGCGTTCGCGCACTATACCGGTTATACAGAGATCCCGGCACAGGGCATCTCCGAGGAGCTGGAAGTGGTCGGCGGCGGGGATGTGCTGGGCACGGTGACCGTGACGGACCCCGGCACGAAGCTGCTGCTGGCCGACGGTCTGACGGCGGCAGATGTTTCTGTCAGCCTGGAACTGCCGGAACAGTACATTCTGGGGGTTGACCCGGAGGTCTGGGCGGTGTATACCATCCGTGGGGGCGACCGGCAGGAGTCGGCCAGTGTCCGGGCGGCGGCCACCGTCACCGGGTTGGAGGAGCTTCTGGCAAAGAGCGCCAATGCGTCGCTGCCGGCGTCCCGGGATGTGGAGCCTGCGCGGGCGGCCGGGGGTCTGCTGGCGATCTCGCTGGGGGCCACGGTGCTGGCTGCCGCGGCGGCCTTTGCGGTGGTGCGGCTGCAGTCCCGCCGGAAAAAGCGGAAAAAAGCGCGGCATGGAAAGGCGTAAAAGCCCGAAAGGACTTTTCCATATACAACAAACTGACAAAAAATTCTGAAAGAAAACAGAGAGGAAAATGAAATATGGGCAAGTTTACCTTTACTGAGACCGAGATCCCCGGTGTTGTGGTCATTGAGCCGCAGGTGTTCGGCGACGACCGCGGTTACTTCATGGAGACCTACCAGAAGGATCAGTTCGCTGCTGCGGGCATCGACAAGGAGTTCGTGCAGGACAACCAGAGCCGCTCGACCCGGGGCGTACTGCGGGGCCTGCATTTCCAGAAGAACCACACCCAGGGCAAGCTGGTGCGCGTGACCAAGGGCGAGGTCTATGATGTGGCGGTGGACTGCCGCCCCCACAGTGCTACCTTCGGCAAGTGGGTGGGCGTGACCCTGAGCGAAGAGAACAAGAAGATGTTCTATATCCCCGAGGGCTTTGCCCACGGCTTCCTGGTGCTGAGCGATGTGGCAGAATTCTGCTACAAGTGTACCGATGTTTATGACCCCACCAGCGAGGGCGGCATCCCCTACGATGATCCCACCGTCAATGTGCAGTGGCCGGATTGCGGCTGCGAGCACAAGACCAGCGCAAAGGACAAGCTCCACGAGCCCTTTGCAGCCCAGAAGTTCGAATTCTTTGAAAAGTGGTGATCGCCCGTGGCAAAACTCAAGGCAATGTTTAACGGCTTCTGGCGGTACCGCTATCTGCTGTGGAACCTGGTCAGCCGTGATTTCAAACTGAAATACCGCCGCAGTGTGCTGGGTGTGATGTGGAGTGTGCTGAACCCCCTGCTGATGTGCCTGGTGTACTGGGCTGTGTTCAGCAGTCTGATGGATATGCGGGGCAGCGGCATCGACAACTTCCCTGTCTTCCTGATGTGCGGCCAGCTGCTGTTCAACTTCTTCAACGAGGCCACTTCGGCCAGCATGTCCAGCGTCCTGAGCGCGGCACCTCTGCTGAAGAAGGTGTATATCCCCAAGTATATCTTCCCGCTGGAAAAATGCTGCTTTGCCATGGTGAACTGCGTGTTCAGCTTCGTGGCGCTGCTGCTGGTGATGATCTTCACCGGGGCACCCTTCCACCTGACCCTGATCGAGGCCCTCTATCCACTGGTGACCCTTTTCTTCTTCAGTCTGGGCGTGGGGCTGTTCCTGGCGGCGGCCACTGTGTTCTTCCGGGATATCATGCACATCTGGAGCGTGTTCATCACGGCGCTGCTCTATTTCTCCGCCATCTTCTATGATCCCACCCAGATGACCTTCTCCATCGGCGGGTTCAATATGCAGCAGATCATCAAGCTGAACCCCATGTACTGGTATATCACCGGCTTCCGCCGCACCCTGATGTGGGGCATCCCGCTGGATTTCAATATGTTTGCGGTCTGCGGCATCTGCGCACTGCTGTCCATGTGGATCGGCGTCCATATGTTCCGCAAGACGCAGGACCGTTTTGTCCTGCATATTTAAGGAGGGGAGAAGAATGGAACCGATCATCAAAGTGGACAATGTGTCCATGTGCTTCAACCTCTCCACCGAAAAACACGAGAGCCTGAAGGAGTATCTGCTGGCCATGGTGCAGGGCCGCCTGCAGTACGATGAGTTCTACGCCCTGCGGGACGTGAGCCTGGATATCATGCCCGGCGACTTCTACGGCCTTGTGGGCCTGAACGGCTCGGGTAAGTCCACCCTGCTCAAGACCATTGCAGGCGTGTACAAGCCTACGAAAGGCAAGGTGACCGTCAACGGCACGATCGCCCCCCTGATCGAGCTGGGCGCAGGCTTTGATATGGACCTGACCGCCCGGGAGAACATCTACCTCAACGGCACGGTGCTGGGCTTCTCGCCCAAGTATCTGGACGAAAAGTTCGATGAGATCGTGGAGTTCAGCGAGCTGCAGAACTTCCTCGACGTTCCGCTGAAAAACTACTCTTCCGGTATGGTGGCCCGCATCGGCTTCGCCATTGCGACCATCACCAAGCCCGACATCCTCATCGCGGATGAGGTGCTGTCGGTGGGCGACTTCCTCTTCCAGCAGAAATGCGAAAAGCGGATGAAGGAGCTGATGGCGGGCGGCACCACCGTGATCCTGGTCTCCCATTCCATCGAGCAGATCGAGCGGATGTGCAGCAAGGTGGCCTGGCTGAGCCACGGTCACCTGAAGATGAACGGGGATACCGAGACGGTGTGCGCGGCCTACAAGGCCACCCAGCGCGGCGAGGCATAAACCATGAACGTGCGATGGAAACGCGCCCGGGAGCTGGCGGGCTACGCCGTGCAGCTGACCCGGGACGAGGGGCTGGGCACCATGCTGGCCCGGGGCGCAGGTTTTGTGAAGCGCCGCTGCTTTGGCAAAAAGGCCCGGTATCTGCCCGCGAAAAAGGTTCTGGAAGCCCAGAAACAGGAGATGGCTGGTAAAAATTTTGAAAATTGCCAGCTTTCGACAATATCCGTGCTGACGCCGTTGTATAATACTCCGGAGGAGTTCTTGCGGGCGTTCCTGGATTCCTTTGTACAGCAGACGGCCCCCAACGGAGAACTCTGCCTTGCCGATGCCTCGGATGCGGCCCACAGCCGGGTCGGGGAGATCGTGCGGGAATATCAGGCAGAATATCAACATATCGTATACAAAAAGGTCGAAAACCGGGGGATCGCCGCCAATACCAATGCGGCGGCGGAGCTGGCCAGCGGTGAGTATCTGGCCCTGGCGGACCATGACGACATCCTGGCCCCCCATGCCCTGTACACCATGGGCAAAGCCATTGCGCAGCTGCGGGCGGAAGGGAAGCCGGACGGCTTCCTGTACAGCGACGAGGCACTGTTCACCAAGGACATCCGGAAGCCGCTGGCAGCCCACTTCAAACCGGATTACGCCCCGGATTACCTGCTCTGCTGCGATTATATCTGCCATCTGGCCATATTCAAAAGGGAATTGTATGAGCAGGTGGGCGGCGAGCGCCCGGAGTGCGACGGCAGTCAGGACCACGACCTCTTCCTCCGGCTCATTGAGCAGGTGGGCGGTGCGGCCCATGTGCCCCAGGTGCTGTATTACTGGCGGGTACACAGCGGCTCGACTTCCGGCGGAACGGAAGCCAAGCCCTATGTGGCGGCGGCGGCGAAAAAGGCGCTGGCCGACCATCTGGCCCGGACCGGCTGCACCGGCACCGTGGAGGACGGCCTGTTCCCCAGCACCTACCGGGTGAAATGGGACATCACAGGGGACCCCAGAGTCAGCATCCTGATCCCCAACAAGGACCATACCGAGGATCTGGAAAAGTGCCTGCAGAGCATCTGGAAAAAGACCGCCTGGGAGAACTTCGAGGTCATCGTCATCGAGAACAACTCCACCGACCCCGCTACCTTTGCCTACTATGAGCAGGCACAGAAGCGGTACGACGGCCTGAAAGTGGTCACCTACCCGGAACAGGGGTTCAACTTCTCCGGCATCAACAATTTCGGCCGGAAGGCGGCGGCGGGGGATTACCTGCTGCTGCTGAACAATGACGTGGAAGTGCGCAATGGGGACTGGCTCACTGAGCTGATCCGGCAGTGCGCCCACCCCGGCGGAGCGGCCATCTGCGGTGCCATGCTCTACTACCCGGACGATACCCTGCAGCATGCGGGCGTCATCACGGGGCTGGGCGGCTACGCAGGCCACAGCCATAAATATAAGAAGAAGGGCGGCAGCGGATACATGTTCCGCGCGGCCACCGTGCAGGACTTCTCCGCTGTCACCGGTGCCTGCCTGCTGGTAAAGGCCAGCGTGTGGGACGAGGTCGGCGGGCTGGACGAGCAGTTCGCTGTGGCGTTCAACGATGTGGACTTCTGCCTGCGGGTGCGGGATGCGGGATACCGCATCGTCTGGACCCCCTACGCCGAGCTGACCCACTACGAGAGCAAGAGCCGGGGCGGGGATGAGAAAGACCCCGTCAAGGCAGCCCGCTTTGCGGCAGAGCAGCAGCGGCTCTATACCATCCATGGAAAGGAAAACATTCTGGACGATCCCTATTACAGCCCCAACCTGACCCGCGACCGAGAGGATTTCTCGGAGAGCGACGATCTGCGGCGGCTGAAAGAAGGGCGCGTGACGGTAAGATTTCGTGGAGGTGAAGTCCAATGAACATCAAAGGCCATTTTGAGACCATCACCCGGCACAAGCTGCTGGTGATGAAGTATTGCTTTGAATGCGGCCTGTACGAGCAGGGTCTGGCCCACGACCTGAGCAAGTACAGCCCCACCGAGTTCATCCCCGGCTGCATCTTCTATCAGGGCGACCACAGCCCCAACGAAGCAGAACGGGCGGCCCGGGGCTTCAGCTCCGCCTGGCTCCACCACAAGGGCCGCAACAAGCATCATCTGGAGTACTGGATCGACTACGGCACCAACAAGACCGGCCTGACCGGCATGAAGATGCCGCTGCGCTACGTCTGTGAGATGGTCTGCGACCGGGTGGCGGCCAGTCGGATCTATCTGGGCGAAAAGTATACCGACGCATCCCCGTGGCAGTATTATGAACGAAGCAAGGATCACTACCTGCTCCACCCCGAGACCCGTGAGCTGCTGGAAAAGCTGCTGATGATGGTCCGGGACATCGGACAGGAAAGGACCTTTGCTTACATGAAATTTCTGCTCGGGTGTGAAGATAACTACTGAATTCAAGGAGGCATTGCAATGAAACGATTCAAAAAGGTTCTGGCACTTGTTCTGGCCGGTGTGTTGGCACTGGCGATGCTGACCGCCTGCGGCGAGACGGACCCGGATAAGCTGATCCCTACGGACGGCTCGTTCGAGATCGTTCAGGCGGTCAACCGTGCAGCTGTAGAGGCTGGCAGGTCGGAAGTGACTTACAGTGTGAAGTACAGCGAGGTCACCAAGAAGCTGCTGGTGAACTGGCTGGCAAATAGGAACACCAATAAGTATGCGGATGGATACAATGTTGTCATCAAAGAACTGGGCACCACCACTCTTCTGATGGGCCTGGAGCGCGTGGATTCTTATCCGCTTGCAGTTGGTCCCGATACGAATCCGGCTTATAAGACCAGCAAGTTCGACGCAAGCACTTTTGTTAAAAATGAGAGCTACACTTCTGCAACTCACATCGGTGTTGCATATGTGACGACGGATAAGGGCGTGACCTACCGTCTGGTCTGCCTGTTCTCCGTGCCGAAGCAGTAAGGACGAAGAAGCAGTCTCAGTAAAATGAAAAGCCCCGGAGGGCGGTGAAAACCGTTCTCCGGGGCTTTTTGATGCCGGGAAAAAGGGGAGCAGGCTTACTGCTCGTTCTCGTAGATCCTGATATAATGAGGGGCGTTCTTATCCTGCACAAAGAGCAGTGCGCAGGTGAGTGCGGCAGCTAAGAACGTGAAGACGGCAAGCAGAGCTTTGAGAAATTTCATCGTATCCGATCCTCCTTGGCGGGTGTGGCCCATGTGTCGGGACGAAGCGCAGCACGGCGCATCCCGGTTGATAGAAACAGTATACCATAATCCGCCCGGAAAGGCAATTGGAAGGAAAGTTGTGGATTGTTAATAAAAAGACGAGAGGTTAGTTTTGACTAATCGTCAAAAATGGCAAAGAAAATTAAGGAATTCGCATCATTTTCGTGTTGTTGTCGTTGAACTTCCGTCCCCAAAATGATACAATAAACGTGTTAAGCAGCTGCTGTCCCTGTCGGAGTGCGTCTGCATGAAGGCAGGGGGAGCAATTCAAGCAGAATGGGGGATTTTATTCCATGTTGAACAAGCTGAAACGTGCGGCGCTTGGCGCGCATACGCCGCATGACAAAGCAACCGCTGCAAGCAAACCAGTCCCGATGCCTCTGCCCGCGCAGGTACGCATCCTGATGAGCCAGCATATCGGCGCCCCGGCGAAAGCCCTGGTCAAAAAGGGCGACGAGGTCTTTGTTGGCACCAAGATCGGTGAGGCCGGCGGTTTTGTCTCTGCCAATATCCACTCCAGTGTTTCCGGCACCGTGGCTGCCGTGGAGCCCTTCCGTCTGTCCAACGGCCGGATGTGCGACTCTGTCGTCATCAAGACCGATGGCAAGCAGACTGTGGACCCCGCCGTCAAGGCTCCGGAAGTCACCGACAAGGCAAGCTTCCTCGCAGCAGTGCGGGAGTGCGGTCTGGTCGGTCTGGGCGGCGCAGGCTTCCCGACGGATGTCAAGCTGCAGCCCAAGAGCCCGGTGGACACCCTGCTCATCAACGCTTCCGAGTGTGAAGTCTGGCTGACCAGCGACACGCAGGAGATGCTGAACTGCAGCGATGACATCATCCGCGGCATCGAGGCCGTGCTGAAGTACACCGGCATCCCGAAGTGCGTGATCGGCATCGAGAACAACAAGCCCGAGTGCATCGACCTGCTGTGCCAGAAGACCAAGGACAAGCCTGCCATCGAGGTCAAGCCCCTGCCCAGTGTCTACGGCACCGGCGCAGAGCTGATCCTGATCGAGAAGTGCCTGGGCCGCGAGGTGCCGCACGGCGGTCTGCCCGCCGATGCAGGTGCCATCGTCATGAATGTGACTTCTGTCTCCAGCCTGGGCAAGTATCTGGCCACCGGCATGCCCGTGGTCAGCCGCTGCATCACCGTGGACGGCGATGCCTGCGCAAAGCCCCAGAACCTGATCGTCCCCGTGGGCACTGCCTATGAGGATGTGCTGAATGCTGCCGGCATCAAGGGCGGCGTCGAGCTGGGCAAGGTGGTGGCCGGCGGTGCCATGATGGGCCCCGCTGTGGAGAACCTGAGCTACCCCACCACCAAGACGACTTCCGGCCTCATCATGCTGAGCGCCGCTGCCGCCGAGCCCCCGCAGGTGAACCCCTGCATCCGCTGCGGCCGCTGCGTGGAGTACTGCCCCATGGGTCTGGAGCCCGTGGAGGTCAACCAGGCTTATGCAGCCCGTGATGTTCAGGAACTGGGCAAGCTGCATGTGGACTACTGCTTCAACTGCGGCTCCTGCACCTTCGTCTGCCCGGCAAAGCGCCCCTGCACCCAGATGATGGGTCTGGCAAAGGCGTTCTACCTTGGTGAAATCAAAAAAGGAGGCAATAAGTAATGGAT
>CAKSZU010000073.1 GCA_934526125.1 uncultured Faecalibacterium sp.
GGTGAGGATGGTGCCCTCGGTGGGCTTCATGACGGCCTTGTAGGCACCCTCGACGCCCTTCTTCAGGGCCTCGACGATATCCGAAGCGTCTGCTTCCTTCTTGCCCTCCAGAGCCTTGGAGAAGCCGCGGAACAGCAGGCTGGTGATGACGCCGGAGTTGCCGCGGGCGCCCCGCAGCATGGCGGAAGCGGCGGTCTTGGCGGCCTCGCCCACGGTGCAGCTGTCGTCCAGAGCTTCCAGCTCACGGACAGCGGCACCCACGGTCATGCCCATGTTGGTGCCGGTGTCGCCGTCGGGGACGGGGAAGACGTTCAGCTCGTCCACGCGGGAGCGCTGATTGTTGATGTTGTTTGCGCCGGAAATGATCGCGTCGCGCAGGATCTTACCAGAAATCATTCTACTTACTCCTTAATAAACTCAAACCATCAGGCAATGACGTCGTCGACCGAGACGATCACCTGGGCGACTTTCAGGCCGGTAGCCTGCTCTACCTCGTCCTTGACGCGGTGCGAAATGCTGCGCGCGGCGGTGGAGATATTCAGCCCGTAGCTGACGGCAATGTGCAGCTCGATCACGAGACGGCCCTCTTCCTGGGTGACGCGGACGCCCTTTGCAGAATAGTCGGTGCCGCGCACCATGCTTTTGACCGCGTCGGTCAGATCACGGGGCGTCATTGCGGCCACACCGTAGCATTGTTTGGTTGCTTCGCCCACGAGTGTCGAGAAGTACTCGGTGGAAAAGCTGACATCTCCCAGCGGGAAACGGGAAGTGATCATAGTCGCTCTGCTCCTTTATTTGAATTCGTTGTTGGGTGAGTCCGGTCTGCAGCGGCAAACCTCAGCGGGCCGGACAAGGATCCGATGCACTTATTATACATCGTTCCGCCGCCGGTGTACAGCAGAAAATTGCCGCCGCACCCCGGACAGAAAGCGGGAGATTCCGCACCCGGCAGGTGATATCATAAAAAAGCTGCCGGGCATCAGAGCCGATTCCTATGCCTAGTATAGCACAAAAATCGTTTCTGTGCATCGTTTTCCTGCATCTTTTGAAAAATCCTGCAAAGGGACTGTGAATAAAATCTAAAAAGTATGAGTTTTGACTTTATCTTGCTGTGAAAAAGTGCTAAAATCAAACCAGAGAGACGGGAGCTGCGCCCATACGGCAGAACTATGTTTTCGATAGGAGAGCTGATCCATGAACATTTTGTTTTTCCTTTCCCCCAAGCAGGACCTGATGTACGTATACGACGACTTCACCCTGCGGCAGACGCTGGAAAAATGGGAGAACAACCGCTATGCCTCGATCCCGGTGCTGAACCGGAAAGGCGAGTACGTGGGCACCCTGACCGAGGGGGATATCCTCTGGGGGCTGAAAAAACACCACGGGCTGGACATTGAAGCCGCCGAGGATGTGCCTATTTCCAGCTTTGCCCACAAGCGGGACTACAAGGCCGTTACCGTGACCACCAGCATGGACCAGCTCATCGAGGCGGCCATGAACCAGAACTTTGTGCCGGTGGTGGATGACCGGGGGATGTTCATCGGCATCGTCCGGCGGCAGGCCATCATCCGCTACTGTTACGACAAGGCCCGGGCGGAGGCAGCAAAGTCTGCGGTCCGTCCGCCCGAGCGTCTGGCCGTAGGCGGCTGAGCAAAAAACTTTGCATATTTTACTGCGGGAGTCCGGTTTATCGGACTCCCGTTCTGTTATACTCCTCCTGTAAGAACAAACAGGTCCCTCAAAACGGGGCAGAAGGACAGGAGGGGATCCCATGCGGGAGATCGAGATGCGTTATGTCGGAGGCCATGTGGAGGTTTATACCCGGAGCGGGGCGTTCCTCTTTTCGGCGGATACCATGCAGGAAGCCATGGAGGAGCTGGACGAATGCGCATAAATGTAAAATGCTTGTAAAATATAAGAAAAGAACTGCCGGGAAACCGGCAGAAAATCGTAGATATGCGGCAAAAATGCAAAAAAGATGTAAAATAAAGCTTGTTGTCCGGGGGATTTCAATGCTATAATAAAAAGGACGGCACTCGGGGGATGGAACCCCCGGGCGGCCGTCCTTGTGTTGTTTCAAGAGCAAAAGGAAGTTTTTAGGAGTATCGAGATGGATATCACACACATCACCTCTCTGTTGGGCGGTATTGCGCTGTTCCTTTACGGCATGTCGATCATGGGCGCCGGCCTGGAGAAGCTGGCAGGCGGCAAGATGCAGGGCGTACTGCAGAAGCTGACCTCCTCCACCCTCAAGGGCGTTATTTTCGGCACCCTCATCACCGGCGTGATCCAGTCCTCCGCCGGTACGGTCGTCATCTGTGTCGGCCTTGTCAACTCCGGTATCATGACCCTGACGCAGTCGGTGGGCGTGATCATGGGCGCAAACATCGGTACGACCGTCACCGGTCAGCTGATCCGCATGGCGGACATCTCCGGTGACAGTCTCTGGCTGACACTGATCCAGCCCAAGACGTTTGCACCTGTGGTTGCGTTTATTGGCTGCATTTTTTATGTGTTCCTGCGGAATGCCAAGAAAAAGAACATCGGACAGATCATGCTGGGCTTCGGCATCCTGTTCACCGGCATGAGCCTGATGGACACCGGCGTGTCTCCCCTGCGGGAGAGCGCTGCCTTCCAGGAGCTGTTCGTCAGCATGACCAACCCCATCCTGGGCGTTCTGGTGGGCATGGTGGTCACCGTGATCATCCAGTCCTCCTCGGCCTCGGTGGGTATCCTGCAGGCGCTGTCCAGCACCGGCCTCGTCACCTTCGGCTCGGCCATTCCCATCATCCTGGGCGCGCATATCGGTACGGCCTTCACCCCGCTGCTGACCATCGGCGGCTCCTCCAAGGATGGTAAGCGCGCAGCCCTGATCCACCTGTACTTCAATATCATCGGCAGCTGCGTCCTGCTGGCTGCCATCTATGCCGTGCGGTATACCATCGGCATCCCGGTGTGGGGCGATGTGATGAACAAGAGTTCCATCGCAAACATCCACACCCTTTCCAGCGTGGCGGCCATGCTGCTGTTCCTGCCTTTCAGCAAGGTGCTGTCCAAGTTGGCCATGCTCACCGTGCCGGACAGCGTCGAGGAAGCTCAGGAGCTGAGCATGCCGGTGCTGGACGAGCGTCTGTTCAAGAGCCCGGCTGTGGCTCTGCAGCAGGCCAAGAACGCGGTGGTCAAGATGTCCCGCCGCGCTGCCCGCAATGTCAGCCTGTCCACCCCGCTGCTGCTGAAGATGGATGAGGACGTCATCAGCGCCATCAATGTCCGGGAGAACCTGATCGACCGGATGGAGGTGGAGATCTCCAATTACCTGATCAAGATGACGGATCAGGAGCTGGGCGACGAAGAGAGCCATGCCGTGACCGAGCTGCTGAACTTCGTCACCGAGTTCGAGCGGATCGGCGACTACGCCGTGAACATCGAGGAAAAGGCAGAGGAGCTGAACGAAAAAGAAGCCGCCTTCAGTGAGACGGCAAAGAAGGAACTGCAGCTGCTGGATGCGGCGCTGGAGCAGATCCTGACCCGCACCAACGATGCCTTTGAAAACGACGACATCCAGCTGGCCCGCCAGGTGGAGCCGCTGGAAGAGGTTATTGACATTCTGGTGGAAAAGCTCCGCGACGGCCATATCAAGCGCCTGAAGGACGGCATCTGCTCCATCGACACCGGTGTGGTGTTCCTGGACGTGCTGAACAATGTGGAGCGTATCTCCGACCACTGCTCCAACGTGGCGGCCCGCATCGTGGGCACCAGCGAGGGCGATGACTACGACTCCCACACCCTCAAGAGCCTGATGCACCATAACCCCACCAAGGAATACTCCCTCATGTATGAGGAATGCTGCAAGGAGTATCTGGCTCCGCTGGAAGCAATGGAGAAGGATGCGTAAGACAGCTGGATGCAGCTGAGATTTCGAACCAGTACAGACGACCGCCGGGCAGGCGGTCGTCTGTATTTTTATCCCCCCAGGTCCTCCAGAAGCTGGCGGAGGGCGGCTTCGCCGGTGACGGGAAGGCCCTGCTTGATGCGCAGGGCATCGTCCTCGGGCAGGAGGTTGACGTAGATCTCGGTCTGCTCCACCCGCAGGGCAGGGGATCCGTCGGGGCCGCAGGTGTATACCGCCACCATCCCGCCTTCATCGCAGAGCAGATACTGCCGGGGCGTCCCAGTGTCGGGCAGGGCCTGCGCCGCAAGGCTGGGCTGGGTGTCGGCCGGAGTCTCCTCCCCGGGGTCCGAGTGGCTCAGCGGCAGCCGGGGCAGCGCCATCCAGAACAGACTGAAGGCGATGGTAAAGGCACACAGGGCATAAAACAGGCAGAGAACCACTTTCCGCATGGTGAAACACTCCTTTGACATTGCGCTTTCAAACCGTAGTATGTGCAGGATGGGGGTTCCTGAGACAAAGAAAAACATTTTTCACACCCGGGTGCTGTACTTTGCAGGGGCAGTTGTGCTATACTAAGCTTATCTGATGAATTGAACAGGATGCCCTCTCAGGCAAGGCCTTCCGGCTTTGTCCGCACCTCCGAAGGGGGAGCCGACGCATTTTCGGGGTCCGCAGGAGCTGGACCGGGGAAATGCAGTATTGGAACGCAATGAGGGGAGAATTTTTTCAGGTATACAGGTCAGGAGGCGATCCTTATCTCAAACGAATCGAGAAAAATCCACCGCGGGGACGCGCGACAGGAGCCGCACCCCGCAGAGGGACGTAAAGTCAATCTGAACAACAGCCGGCGGGAGGAGCCCCCTCGCCGCTCCCGCGGACAGCGCGAACCCAGGGAGCCCCGGGAGAAGCCGAAGCATCCGGTGTGGCGGTTCATCGGCCGCACCGTTGCAACCCTGTTCTGTCTGGGCGTGATGCTGTGCAGTCTGGTGGCTGTGGGTGCCGTGTATTATGTGGTGCAGGCCACGGCCAATGACGGCGACCTGCTGGATCTGGACAACATCGAACTGAGCCAGTCCAGCACCGTGGTGGCCACCGACCCGGATACCGGCGCACAGGTGGAGTATGCCACCCTGCGGTCCTCCAACAGTCACCGCGTCTGGGCGGATCTGGAACAGATCCCCTCGAACTTACAGTATGCGTTCATCTGCACCGAGGACAAGGATTTCTACAATGAGCCCGGTGTCAACTTCAAACGCACCATCGGTGCCATGGTCAACGAGTATCTGCTGCCGATTTACAGCTCTAAGCAGGGCGCGTCCACGCTGGAGCAGCAGCTGATCAAGAACCTGACCAGCGACAAGAGTTCCAGCGGCATCGAGGGTGCCATGCGCAAGCTGCGCGAGATCTACCGGGCCCTCTGTCTGAGCCGCAGCTACTCCAAGGAGACCATTCTGGAAGCGTACCTGAACACCATTAGCTTCACCGGTACCATCCAGGGCGTCCAGACGGCGGCCAACGAGTACTTCAACAAGGATGTCAGCCAGCTCACCCTCTGGGAGTGCGCGGCCATTGCATCCATCACCAAAAACCCCACCAACTACAATCCCTACACCAACCCCGAGAACCTGATCCACCGCCGCAATTTTATCCTTTATAATATGTGGCAGCAGGGGGTCATCTCGGAGGATGACTACCGCAATGCCGCGGCCCAGCCGCTGGTGCTGGCGGAAGAGGACACCAGCAAGAAGAGTTTGTCTGTGACCAGCTACTTCACCGATGCCCTGTTCAACGAAGTGGTGGATGACATCATGGCCAAGGAGGGCGTGGACGAAGCCACGGCCCAGAACATGCTCTACACCGGCGGCTACACCATCGAGGCCACCGTCAACCCCAAGATGCAGACGGCCATGGAAAACCTGATGCTCAACACCAACGATGCCTATTTCCCGGCGGGCTGGCATGAGGAAGAAGTGACCAGCATCTCCGACGATGACATCCAGGTCATGAATGCCGACGGCACCCCCAAGACCCGCACCGCCGACAACGGCACGGTCTATTATTACCGCAACGTCCGCACCCAGGCGGCTATGGTCACCCTGGACTATGACGGCAACGTGCTGGCCATGGTGGGCGGTCTGGGCGAAAAGACCAAGAGCCTGTCCCTGAACCGCGCCTACAGCGTCACCCGGCAGACCGGTTCTACCGTCAAGCCCATCGGTGCCTATTCGCTGGGCATCGAGTACGGCCTTGTGAACTGGTCCACCATGCTCAACAACTCGCCCCTCTACCTGAAGCAGGACATGGTCATCCGGGATGAGGACTACTGCCGGAAGAACGGCCTGATGGGCTTGTCCGACCAGCAGCTGAAGGCTTACCCCAACGCATGGCGCAGCTGGCCCCGCAACTACGGCGGCAACTACGGCGACAACACCGACCTGCCTCTGTGGAACGGTCTGGCACGCTCCCTGAACACCATTGCGATCCGCGTGGGCGATCTGGTGGGCGCAAGCAACATCTTCAATTTTGCCTACAACACCCTGCAGCTGACTACGCTGGACCCCTCGAACGACGTGGGTCTGGCCCAGATGGTCATGGGCAGCCAGACCCACGGCGTCACCCCCATGGCACTGGCAGCTGCGTTCCAGATCTTCTACGACGGCGAGTACACCACCCCGCACCTGTACACCCGTGTGCTGGACCGGGACGGCAACATCTATCTGGAGAACAACGCCACCAGCTACCAGGCCCTGACGCCCCAGACGGCCTATATCATGAACCGCCTGCTGAAGAACGTCCTGTACTCCAGCGTGGGTACTGCCAGCGGCCGTTATCCCAATTCCAACGGCATGGAGTCCTTCGGCAAGACCGGTACGGCCAGCGACGAGAAGGATCTGTGGTTCGTGGGCGGCACCCCCTACTACGTCACTGCCGTGTGGTGGGGCTACGATGCACCCTATGATATGACCCACACCCTGACTAAGGATCAGGCCAAGACCCGTACCTGCGTCATGGCCTGGAAGGCCTATATGGAACAGGTGCAGGCAGACCTGCCCTACAAGGCGTTCCCCACGGCAGACGGCGTGGTGGAGCGCGCTTACTGCACCCAGAGCGGTCTGCTGGCCGGACCCAACTGCGGCAGCCGCGCCACCGGCTACTACCGTGCCGACGATCTGCCCGATACCTGCAACTACTCCCACTCTTCGGGCGTGAGTTCCTCGAGCGCCAGCACGGCCCCGGCGGCCGATACCGCCCCGGCCGGCGAGCCGGACACCACCGGTCTGGATACGGATTGAGGAAAAGCCCTCTCCGTCATTGCTGCGCAATGCCACCTCTCCCAAAGGGAGAGGCAATTGCTCTCCCAGATTCAGTACCTGCTGACCGCCGTGATGCGTTGGCTCCCCCTTTGGGGGCAACGACGACGACCGCCGCCAGTGGCGGATCGAGGGAGGAGTTGTTGGGGCAGCGGCCAGCAGGGCATGAGCGGTAGCGAAATGACCGCTGGGAGCCGCAACCCGGTGCTGGCGAGCGATAGCGAGACTGAGAGGGCAAAAGCCATACTTTCCCCGCATCGGATTGCAATTCCGGCGAGGGAAAGCGGCACTTCAGGCAACAAAACTGGACAATCTGACAAAAAAGCATCCGGTCTCTTGCAATGCAGGGGGCCGGATGTTATTATATCCCCTGTAAGAACACTTGTGTTTGTGAGGTGAACAAGTTGGAACGCCGCTTTTATCTGGTGGATGCGCAGGTCCTGCCGGAGGTTTTCCTCAAGGTGGTACGCGCCAAGGAGCTTCTGGCCAGCGGGGAAGCCCGCAGCATTTCGGCTGCGACACGCAGCGTGGATCTGTCGCGCAGCGCCTTTTACAAGTATAAGGACTGCATCTTTGACTCGGAGAACGGCCGGGAAGTCATCACCGTGATGGCGACCTTGCGGGACGAGACCGGTGCTCTGCAGAGCCTGCTGGCGGGGATCAGCGCCGCCGGGGCCAGCATCGTAACCATCAACCAGTCCACGCCGGAGAATGGCGCAGCACTGGTGGCGGTCACCATCCGTACCGACACCATGCAGATGACCCCCGAAGAGCTGACGGAGAAGCTTTCCCGCCAGAGGATGGTGGTCGGTGTCCACTGCGGATATAACCTGTAAGCGCGTAAGAAACAAATTTTTGTTTAGGAACGAGGGCTGATTCATGGCAAAAATCGCAATTTTAGGCTTTGGCACGGTGGGCAGCGGTGTGTACGAGGTACTCTGCCGCAACGCATCCGGTGTCTCCCGCCGGGCCGGTGAGCCAGTGGAAGTCAAGTACATCCTGGACCCCAAGGATTTCTCGGGGCATCCGGCCGCACATCTCTTCGTGAAGAGCATCGACACCATTCTGGAGGACCCGGAGATCCGGGTCGTGGTGGAGACCATCGGCGGCACACGCTTTGCCTACCCTTACGTCAAGGCCTGTCTGGAAAGCGGACGCAGTGTCTGCACCTCCAACAAGGAGATGGTGGCCACCTACGGCGCCGAGCTGCTGGCGCTGGCAAAGGCGCATGACTGCGCTTTCCTGTTCGAAGCTTCGGTGGGCGGCGGCACCCCCATCATCACCCCCATGCACCAGTGCCTGGCGGCCAATGTCATCACCGAGGTGGAGGGTATCGTCAACGGCACCACCAACTTCATGCTGACCAAGATGGTGCGGGAGAACCTGGGCTTTGACGAGGCCCTGAAGATCGCCCAGGAGCTGGGCTATGCCGAGACCAAGGACCCCGGCGACGATGTGGACGGCCGCGATGCCTGCCGCAAGATCGCCATCCTGTCCTCGCTGGTCTGCGGCCACCAGATCTACCCCCAGAATATCCCCACCCGGGGCATCCGGGACATCACTGTGGCCGATGTGGCTGCGGCGGAGAAGCTGGGCTGCGTCATCAAGCTGATCGCCTGGATGAAGCGGGGCGGCAACGGCAGCGTGGCCGCCGGTGTGGAACCCTGCCTGGTGCCCAAAGCCAACCAGCTGGCCGGTGTGGACGATGTGTTCAACGCCGTGCTGGTCAAGGGCGATATGCTGGGCGATGTGGTCTTTTACGGCAAGGGCGCGGGCAAGCTGCCCACCGCCAGCGCCGTGGTGGCCGATGTGGTGGATGCCCTGAAGAACGGCTCCAAGATCCACGACAGCCTGTTCTGGCAGCCTGCAGAGCCGGTGGAGGGGATGCTCACCGATCCCACGCCCGCCGCATATTATGTGCGTGTAGCGGGCATTGCCCCGGCGGTGACGGAAGCCATCTACGGCGCAGGCCATGTGGTGGATGAGCGGTTCGACGGCTGTGCCTACTTTGTGGATCAGGCCGACGACAAGGCCCTGGCCGAGGCGGCCCGGAAGGTGGAAGCAATGGGCGGCAGCGTGAAGCTTGTACTCAAGCGGCTGCCGGAGGACGCATAAGAGAGGGAGCAGAAGGATGAAGATCAAAGTTTCGGTCCCGGCCACCAGTGCAAACGTGGGTTCCGGCTTCGATGCCCTGGGTCTGGCCGTGACCCTTTACAATACGGTCACCTTTGAGGAGAGCGACCGGCTGGATATCTCGGCGGCGGACGGCACCCGCATCCCCCGCAACGAGTCCAACCTGGTCTACCGCTCGGCCAAGGGCCTGTTCGACAAGGTGGGCAAGAAGATCCCGCCCCTGAAGATCGTTCAGACCAACCCCATCCCCATGGCGCGGGGTCTGGGCTCCTCGTCGGCCTGCATCATCGCGGGCCTGCTGGGCGCCAACCGGATGCTGGGGGATATCCTCAACACCCAGGAGCTGCTGACCCTGGCCACCGCCATTGAGGGCCACCCCGACAATGTGGCCCCGGCCCTTCTGGGCGGACTGACCAGCAGCGTCTTTGAGGGCGGCGTGGTCTACTCGGTCAAACGGGACGTGGATCAGAGCCTCTGCTTTGCCGCCATCGTGCCGGATTACAAGCTGCTGACCGAGGCAGCCCGCGCAGCGCTGCCGAAACAGATCGCCCATAAGGACGCGGTGTATAACCTGTCCCGTGCGGCGCTGGTGCCTGCCGCCTTCTGCGAGGGACGGCACGACCTGCTGGCCATTGCCACCGAGGATAAGCTGCACCAGCCCTACCGGATGCCCCTGATGCCCGGCTCGAAGGAAGTGTTCGAGCTGGCAAAGCAGTGCGGCGCAAAGGCGGTCTATGTCTCGGGTGCCGGTTCCACGGTGATGGCCGTGGCAGAGCGCACCGATGCCGCAGCGTTCTATGCCGGACTGGAACAGGGTCTGGAACGTCTGGAAGGTCTGGACGGATGTGAAGCATTTACACTGCTGCGGCTGGATGCTGACAATACCGGCGCAACCGTGGAATGATAAATTGGGAGTAACAAGAGGAGAGTGACAAACTATGGCGTTGATCGTACAGAAGTTCGGCGGTTCTTCGGTGAAGGACCGGGACCGTATTTTCAACGTGGCCCGCATCGTGGCCAACACCCACAATGCAGGCAATGATGTGGTGGTCGTCGTTTCCGCACAGGGCGACACCACCGATGACCTGATCGCAAAGGCAGCCGAGATCACCCATAATCCGTCGGCCCGCGAGATGGATATGCTGCTGGCCGCCGGTGAGGAGATCAGCATTTCGCTGCTGGCCATGGCTCTGAACGAGCTGGGCTGCCACGCCACCAGCCTGACGGGCTGGCAGGCCGGTTTCCGCACCGACCGTGCCTACACCAAGGCCCGCATTACCCGGCTGGAGACCGAGCGCATCTCCTCTGAGCTGGAGCGCAACCGCGTGGTGGTCGTGGCCGGTTTCCAGGGCCTGAACAAGCTGGACGATATCACCACCCTGGGCCGCGGCGGTTCCGACACCAGTGCCGTTGCCATCGCAGCTGCCCTGCATGCCGACCGCTGCCAGATCTTTACCGATGTGGAGGGCGTCTACACCGCAGATCCCCGCAAGGTGCGCAACACCCGCAAGCTGGAGGAGATCACCTTTGACGAGATGCTGGAGCTGGCATCTCTGGGCGCACAGGTGCTGAACAACCGCAGCGTGGAGCTGGC
>CAKSZU010000074.1 GCA_934526125.1 uncultured Faecalibacterium sp.
ACCACCTGCTCCTACCCCAACCCCGAGATCTTCGAGGCCCTGAAGCTGGGCCTGGAACTGGCCACCAAGACCGGTGCAGACCTGATGCTGGCCACCGACCCCGATGCCGACCGCGTGGGCATCGCCATGAAGTGCCCGGACGGCAGCTATGAGCTGGTCTCCGGCAACGAGATGGGCGTTCTGCTGCTGGATTACATCTGCGCCGGCCGCATCGAGAAGGGCACCATGCCCGCCAACCCCGTGGCCGTCAAGTCCATCGTTTCCACCCCGCTGGCCGATGCCGTGGCAAAGCACTACGGCGTGGAGATGCGCAACGTCCTGACCGGCTTCAAGTGGATCGGTGACCAGATCGCCAATCTGGAAGCTGCCGGGGAAGTGGACCGCTTCATCTTCGGCTTCGAGGAGAGCTACGGCTATCTGGCAGGCCCCTATGTCCGCGATAAGGATGCCGTCATCGGCTCCATGCTGATCTGCGAGATGGCTGCCTACTACCGCAGCATCGGTTCCTCTATCAAGCAGCGTCTGGAAGAGATCTATGCCCAGTACGGCCGCTACCTGAACAAGGTGGACAGCTTCGAGTTCCCCGGCCTGACCGGCATGGAGAAGATGGCCTCCATCATGCAGAAGCTGCGCGACGAGCCCCTGACCGAGCTGGCCGGCCACAAGGTGGTCAAGGTCACCGACTACAAGAAGCCCGAGGAGACCGGTCTGCCCGCCGCCAACGTCCTGATCTACACGCTGGAGAACGGCGCTACCGTGGTGGTCCGTCCCTCCGGCACCGAGCCCAAGATCAAGACCTACTTCACCACCCTGGGCAAGGATCTGGCTGAGGCACAGGCACAGAAGGATGCGCTGGCTGCCGCCATCGAACCCATCCTGAAGTGATTTCACAAAAATAAACCATCCGGCCCCTCTGCAGTGCATTCCGGTACCGCAGAGGGGCTTTTTTGCGTCTCTGGGCGGTTGCAGTTTGTCGGGTAATACGGTATAATAAAACATAGTTGAGTCTATGGAACGGCAGGTGGAGAATATGGAAACAAAAGTATCGGCAGTGCTGGTGGCCGCAGGGTCGTCCACCCGCATGGGCTTTGACAAGCTCAGCTTTGATCTGGGCGGGGAGACGGTGGTGCAGCGGAGCATCCGCGCCTTTGCCGAGTGCCCCCTTGTGGACGAGATCGTTCTGGTGGCGGGGAAGAACCGCGCCTTTCTGGAACAGCAGGCCGCGTCCTGCCCGAAACCCGTGCAGGTAGTGCAGGGCGGTGCGACCCGGGCCGAGAGCGCCCGCAACGGAGTGCAGGCGGCCCACGGGGACCTGGTGGCCGTCCACGATGCCGCGCGGCCCTTTGTCAGCCAGGCCGTGATCACGGCGGCGCTGGAAGCGGCGGCCCGCTGCGGCGCTGCGGCCCCGGCGGTCCCGGTCAAGGATACCGTCAAGCGGGCCGTCCGGGGCGATGGCAAGACCGTGCCGGAACACTGCATGGTCACCGATACCCCCGACCGCAGCACCCTGTATGCCGTGCAGACGCCCCAGTGCTTTGACCGTGCCGCCTATCTGGCGGCGCTGGCAGAGCTGGATGAAGAAAAAGCCAGGCTGGTCACCGATGACTGCAGCCTGTTTGAGCTGACCGGCCGCCCGGTGCAGCTGACCCAGGGCGATTACGCCAACCTGAAGATCACCACGCGGGAGGATCTGCCCCGCACCGAACAGAAAGAAGGAACTGATATGCGCATTGGTCATGGTTACGATGTTCACCGTCTGGTGGAGGGCCGCAAGCTGATCCTCGGCGGCGTGGAGGTGCCCTTTGAAAAGGGCCTGCTGGGGCACTCGGATGCCGATGTGCTGGCCCATGCCGTCATGGACGCGGTGCTGGGCGCGGCTGCCCTGGGCGATATCGGCAAGCACTTCCCGGACACCGACCCCGCTTACGCCGGGGCCGACAGTCTGGAATTGGCCCGCCATGTGGCCCGCATCATGAAAGAGCAGGGCTGGCAGATCGTGAACATCGACTCCACCCTGCTGTGCCAGAAGCCCAAGCTGGCTTCGTACATCCCCGCTATGCGGGAGAATCTGGCGGCTGCCTTCGGGATGCCGGTGGACGCCGTGAGCGTCAAGGCCACCACTGAGGAGCATCTGGGCTTTACCGGCGAGGGTCTGGGCATTGCCGCCCATGCCGTTGCCCTGATCGAGAAGCTGTAACGGGAGAAACGCACCGATGACTCTGAATTCCATCATAGCCAATTTCCAGACCTTCAAGCTGGCGGATCTGCTGGATATCATCATCATCGCCTTCCTGATCTACCAGCTGCTGGGCATCATCAACCGCACCCGGGCCGGTCAGCTGGCCAAGGGTGCCCTGCTGGTGCTGGCCGTCTATCTGGTGGCCAATGTGCTGAACATGCGCACGGTCACCTGGCTGCTGAACTCGCTGCTTCAGGTGGGACTGCTGACCCTTGTGGTCCTGTTCCAGCCGGAGATCCGGCGTGCGCTGGAGCGGATGGGCCAGACCGACCAGTGGGCATTCAAACTCTTCAATATCAAGGGGCGCTACAACGACCCCAGCTTCAAGGGCGCGTGGCGCAGCGCCATCATCGCCATCTGCGATGCAGCCGAGCGCTTCTCTGAGACCAAGACCGGTGCCCTGATCGTGCTGGAACGCAACACCAACCTCTCCGAGATCGTCCGCACCGGCACTCCGGTGAACAGCGCGGTCAATCTGGAAGTGCTGGGCACCATCTTCTACGAGGGCACCCCCCTGCACGACGGCGCGGCCATCATCGAGAACGGCCGCATCAAGGCGGCGGGCTGTGTGCTGCCCCTGTCCAACAACCTGGACCTGGGCAAGGATATGGGCACCCGTCACCGGGCCTGCCTGGGCATCGCCGAGAACTCGGACGCCATCGCCATCGTGGTCAGCGAGGAGACGGGCATCATCTCCATGGCCAAGAACGGCGTCCTGATCCGGCACTTCGACCGTCAGACCCTGTATACCCGGCTGGTGGATGAGATGATCCCCAAGGAGACCGCCAGCGAAAAGGCTGCCTCGGACGGCTGGCGCGGCCGTGTCAAGGGCCTGCTGAACTGGGTCAATCAGAAAGAGGAGGATGAGCAGCAGTGAGCAAGGAACCCAAACCGAACGGCACCCGGCCTGCCATCCAGAACAACAAGCGGAGCCTTCTGGACGACCGCCGCATCCGGCTGCTGCTGGCCATCGTCGGCGCCATCGTGGCGTGGATGGTGGTCACAATCGTGGTGCAGCCCGGCACCACCCGCACCCTGAACAATGTGCCGGTGGATTTCACCTATGACTCCGCCGCCTATACCTCCCGGGGCCTGAGCATCGTCAGCGCACCGGAAAAATACGTCAACCTGAAACTTTCCGGCGACGGCTACACCATCGGCAGCCTGACGGCCTCGGATTTTGTGGTCTACCCGGACTGGACGGGCGTCCGCGACAGCGGCGAAAAGACCCTGCACCTGCAGGTGCGGGGGGTCAACACCCTGCTCAACGGCGTCACCGTTTCCATCGAGGGCGGCGACAACACCGTGGACGTGGTGTTTGATGTGGTGGAGGAAAAGACGGTGCCCATCACCGTGACCACCAACTACCTGACCATCGCGGACGGCTATATCCTCTACGGCACCGAGCTTTCCAAGGAGACGGTGACCCTCTCCGGCCCCAGCACCGAGATCGACAAGGTGGAGACCTGCACCGCCGAAGTGACCCACAAGGGCGAATTGACCGATTCCGTCACGCTGGACACCGCCCTGCGGTTCTACACCAAGAGCGGCAGCGAGGTCACCTTCGAGTACACCACGCTGGAAGAATCCAGTGTAGAGGTGACGCTGGAAGTCTACAAGATGGCCACCCTGCCGGTGTCGGTGAGCTTCATCAACGCGCCCCGGGATTTCGACTCCTCGGTTCTGGTCTACTCGCTGAGCAAGCAGACCCTGAACGTGGCAGGCCCCGAGAGCCAGATCGACCGGCTGACCACCCTTTCCGTGGGCACCATCGATCTGTCCACCTTCTCGCTGAACAAGGTGTATGAGCTGCCCATCGAGCTGCCCAGCAACATCCGCCTGCTGGACAACATCAGCAGCATCACCGTCAGCTTCGACAGTTCGAAGCTGGAGACCAAGACCCTGAACCTGCCTTCCAGCTGTGTGCAGGTGGTCAACCTGCCCTCCACCTATACCCTGACCGTGGAGACCGACCGTCTGATGAACGTGACCCTCTGCGGCCCGGCCGGTTCGCTGGAGAGCCTGACCCCGGAGCAGGTGGTGGTGGAGATCGACGCGGACGATTTCTATGTGGCCGCCGGGCAGCAGAACATCGCCTGCCGCCTGTATGTGCCCTCCAACGGAAAGATCTTTGCCCTGGGCAACTATGTGATCCAGTGCAAAATTGAGAGTAATTGAGTTATGATTTTAGTAAGAGATATCCGCCTGCCCCTCTCCGCCGGGGAGCTGCAGGCCTATGAACGAGCGCTCCGTGCAGCCCGCATCCCCCGCAGCAAAGCGGCCCATCTGGGGGTTGCCCGCCTGTCGGTGGATGCCCGCCACGGGCAGCCCAGACTGGTCTATACCATCGCGATCACGCTCAAGGACGAGGGTGAGGAATCTGCTTACGCAGGGGCCTCGCCCTGCGTTGCTATCCGCGGCAAAACCGATTTTACGGTACACAACGGCACCGAGCCCCTGACCCACCGCCCGGTGGTCTGCGGCCTTGGCCCGGCGGGCCTGTTCGCGGCGCTGCTGCTGGCCCGGCAGGGCTACCGGCCCATCGTGCTGGAGCGGGGCCCCGCGCTGGACGAGCGGGTGAAGGCCGTGGAGCATTTCTCTGCCACCGGCGAGCTGGACGAGAACGCCAACATCCAGTTCGGCGAGGGCGGTGCCGGCACCTTCTCGGACGGCAAGCTCACCACCCGCATCGGGGACGAACTCTGCGGCTTTGTGACCGAGGTGTTCCTGCAGCACGGTGCCCCGGCGGAGATCGCCTGGAAGCAGAAGCCCCATGTGGGCACCGACCTGCTGCGGGGGGTCATCACCTCCATCCGGCAGGAGATCGAGTCGCTGGGCGGCGAAGTGCATTTCAACACGGCCCTGACCGGCTTTGAACAGAAAAACGGACGCCTGACCGGCATCTTTACCACAAAGGGCAGCTTTGCCTGCGAGGCGCTGGTCTTTGCGGTGGGGCACTCGGCGCGGGACACCTTCGGGATGCTGATGGACAGCGGTCTTGTGCTGGAATGCAAGCCCTTCAGCGTCGGCTTCCGGGCCGAACACCTGCAGAGCGAGATCGAAAAGAGCCTGTACCACGAGGCGGCCGGGCATCCGGCCCTGCCCCGGGGCGAATACCAGCTGTCCCAGCACGTGGGCAGCCGGTGTGTCTACACCTTCTGCATGTGCCCCGGCGGGCAGGTGGTGGCCTCGGCCAGCGAAAAGGGCCGGGTGGTCACCAACGGCATGAGCTACCATGCCCGCAGCGGCAAAAACGCCAATGCGGCGGTGGTGGTCAGCGTGGGGGCCGAGGACTTTTCCGGAGATCCCCGCAGGGCCATTGCGTTCCAGCGGGAGCTGGAAGCCCGGGCCTACGCCGCCGGACGCCCCGGCGGGGAGTATGCGGCCCCGGCGGAGAACGTCCAGAGCTTTCTGGAAGGCAGAGGACAGCTGAAGATCGGCCGGGTGGAGCCTACCTATGACCGCGGCGTCACTGCGGCGGACCTGGGGGCTCTGCTGCCGGACGAGCTGGCCCGGACCCTCCGGACAGGGCTGCAGGCCTACGAACACAAGATCGCAGGCTACACTGCCCCGGACGCCATCCTGACGGGTCTGGAGACCCGCACCAGCAGCCCGGTGCGGCTGAAGCGGGAAGAGAGCTTTGAGTCGGCGCAGCTGGCGGGGCTGTACCCCTGCGGCGAGGGTGCCGGATATGCAGGCGGCATCATGAGCGCCGCCGTGGACGGCCTGCGGGTCGCCCGTGCGATCATCGGCCGGTATGCACCGGCAGAAGGGTGAGAGATTTTGATGAACGACCGTGAAAACGAGGGAAAACAGGTGCAGCAGGAGCTGGAGGACCAGCTCCGCGCCTTTGGCGACACCATGTCCGATGCCTTCGCCCATGGCTTTGAGGGCCGGGGCATGGACATCGGCGACCGTGCCTGGGATGTGGGCAAGGCGGCGGTCCATGCAGCCAACTACGGCATTTCGGAAGCAGGACGAGCCTTCCGGAAGAGCCGGGATGAATACTACAACAACCGGAAAGCCCAGCCGGGCGCTTCCGGCGGGGACACTGCCGGGATGCCCCAGTGGGCAAGACAGATCTTCGGGATGAAGAACGAGCAGACCCCTGCGGAACGCCTGTGCGCCGACGGCAAGAAGCGCTATAATGCGGGTGTTGCCCTGCTGGCCGTGGGCATCACCTTCCTGGTCATCTTCGGGCTGGGGACGCTGGGCTGCCTCATCGGGCTGCAGCTGTTCTGGGGGACCTGGCTGTACAGTGCCACCGGCGTGGTCAGCAGTGTGCTGGGGCTGATCGCGGCGGGCTTTGGCTGGATGGCGGCCTGCGGCGTTTCCCAGAGGGAAGCGGGCAGGCAGATGGGTCAGCTGGCCGACCTTGCTAACAGCATGGACGGCGGCAAGGGTCTGCCGGTGGAGATGCTGGCCGACCTGACCCACCAGAAGAAGAAAAAAACGCTCAAGCGGCTGAAAAAATACATCCGGAAAGGCTGGCTCAACGCATGGCTGGATGAGGATGCGGAAATGCTGTACCTGACGGCGGAGGATTACCGCGCCGCACAGGACGCCAAGCTGGTGAAGCCGGAGCAGAAGCCGGAACCGGAGACCGGGGACGTGCCCCTGAATCTGGAGACTGCCCGCCGGTTCGCCAAAGTGCTGGAGCAGGAAAAGCAGATCATGCAGGACCCGCTGGCCGTGGATGAGCTGGAAGAGATGCGCAAGACCACCCAGGCTATCTGCGAGTGGCTGGAAGCCCATCCGGAAAGCCTGCCCAAGGCCCGGCGCTTTGCCGAGTATTATATCCCCACTACCCTCAAGCTGCTCCACACCTACAACGATGTGCAGGGCCAGCAGGGGGAGAACGCCGAGGCCATCCGGCGGGATATCGCAGGCATCCTGCATACCCTGAACCAGGCCTACCGCAACCTGTACGACAACCTGCTTTCGGACGTGGCCATGGATATTTCCGGCGAGATCGCTGCTCTGCAGGGGATGCTCGCCAATGACGGACTGACCGGGGAGGGACTGCGATGACCTACCGGGCCTGGAATGTCAAACCGCTGGACCGCGCAGCCCTGAAAGAACTGACGGCTGCCATTGCACAGCAGAACACCGAAGAGCTGGAAAGCCGCGCCATGGAGTCCGCGGAAGAAGAACCGTGGAGCGAACAGAAATACAATACCGTTCTGGCCGCCCAGCAGAAGGAAGCCGGGCTGCTGGCCGGGATCCTGGCCGCCCGGGGCATTACCGACCCTGCCGAGGCCCTGACCCTGCTGGCCGGGGAAGAGGAACTGACCGACCCCATGCTCCTGACCGACATGGACAAGGCCTGCGCCCGGATCCTGCAGGCCATCGATCAGGAGGAGACCATCGTGGTCTTTGGCGACTACGATGTGGACGGCGTGACCGCCACCGCCCTGCTCTACCAGCACCTGAAGGGGATGGGGGCCAATGTCAAGTGCATGCTGCCCAGTCGGGAAGGGGACGGTTACGGCCTGTCCAAAAACGCCATCCGGTCCATCCACGCCAAGGGCTGCCAGCTCATCGTCACGGTGGACAACGGCATCTCTGCGCTGGAAGAGGCCGAGTATGCGGCATCGCTGGGGATCGACCTGATCGTGACCGACCACCATCTGCCCCATGAAGCCCTGCCGAAGGCTGTGGCTGTGGTGGACCCCCGCCGGGCCGACGACCACAGCCCTTTCAAGGGCCTGTGCGGGGCCGGTGTGGCCTTCAAGCTCTGCGCCGCGCTGGACGGCTGCCCGCCGGAGGAGATGCTGGACTACTGCGGAGACCTTGCCGCCATCGGGACGGTGGCGGACGTGATGCCGCTGACCGGCGAGAACCGCACTCTGGTCAAGGCGGGCCTGCGGCAGCTGCAGCAGACCGACCGCCCCGGCCTTTCGGCCCTGCTGGAAGAAGTCGGGCTGGGCAGCAAGCCGGTCACCGCTGAAAACGTCAGCTATGCCATCGCCCCCCGCATCAACGCGGCCGGGCGGATGGACAGCGCCGTCACGGCCTTGCAGCTGGTACTCTGCGAGGACGAGGAACGGGCCGCCGAGCTGGCACATAAGCTGAACGAGATCAATGTCTCCCGGCAGGAGACCGAGGGCGAGATCGTCAAGGCTGCGCAGGAGCAGCTGGACGCCGACCCGGCCCTGCTGGAGGACCGGGTGATCCTGATCTGGGGCCGGGACTGGCACCCCGGCGTCATCGGCATCGTGGCCTCCCGGCTGGTGGAAAAGACCGGCCGCCCGGTCATCGTAGTGTCGGTGGACGAACACGGCGACGGCAAGGGCAGCGGCCGCAGTGTGCAGGGCTTCAACCTGCACTCCTGCATCGCTTCCTGCGAGGACCTTCTCATCCGGTTCGGCGGCCACGCCATGGCGGCGGGCCTGTCCGTCCGGGAGGAGAACCTGCCCGAGCTGCGCCGCCGTCTGAACGACTGGGCCGCCCGGGAGTGCCCAGTGCTGGAGACCCCGCCGCTGGAGTGCGACCTGTCCATCCATCTGGACCGGATCACCGTGGACTCCGTCCGGCGGCTGGACCAGCTGGCCCCCTATGGGGCCGAGAACCCCGCCCCGGTGTTCCTGCTGGAAAAGGCCGTGGTGGAGGGCGTCTACCCGGTGTCGGAGGGGCGGCACTGCCGCCTGCGCCTGCGGCAGGGGAACGCCAGCTTTTACGCGGTCTGGTTCGGGATGCCGCCGGAAAAACTACCCTATGCTGCCGGGGATGTGGTGGACGCGGCGCTGAGCCTTTCGGTCTACGATGCCCCCCGGGGCGCACAGCTCTCGGGCCGCATTCTGGAGCTGCACCCGGCGGGCCTTGGCAACGATGCCGCCCGGCAGACGGCCCTTGTGCAGGCGCTGCGCCGGGGCTCCCCCCTGACGGCGGAGCAGCGGGCCCTCATCGCCCCGGACCGGAGCGATATCATTACGGTTTACCGAGAGCTGCAGGCCCGGCGCTGGCACGCGGAAGATCTGCAGCCCCTGTTTGCAAGACTCGGGGAGGCACACACCGGCAAGATTCTGGTAGCCGTCACGGCGCTGGAACAGGTGGGCCTGATCGCGGCCGTGGAAAAAGGCGGCGCGAAATTCTGGGAGCTTGTGCCCACGGCGGGCAAGAAAAATCTTGCCGATGCGCCGATCCTGAAATGTCTGGAGGAATGAGAATATGCCAGAGGGAAAGAAACTGACGGCCCCCGGGGCCGCGGCGGAGGATTCCTACTCCGCAAAGACACACCTGCATCAGGGGGCGGCGGTCCCCGCGCCGGAAACGGCCACCGTGGCCGCCACCGCCCTGCCTGCCGACGCACCGGAGGGAGCTGTCCTCCCCAGTGAAGTGCGGCCGGAGATCGTGACCTGGGAGAAACTCTGCGAGGCCATCCGGGCCAGCGGAAAATCCTATAATATGGACATGATCACCAAAGCCTATGAGCTGGCCAACAAGGCCCACAACGGGGTCTGCCGCCGCAGCGGCGAGCCCTATATCTGCCATCCGCTGGCCGTGGCCCGGCTGGTGCTGGACCTGGGCATGGATTCGGAGAGCATCGCCGCCGCCCTGCTCCACGATGTGGTGGAGGATACCCCCACCACGCTGGAGGACCTGAAGGCCGCCTTCGGCGAGGAAGTGGCCCTGCTGGTGGACGGCGTCACCAAGCTGACCAAGATCCAGTTCTCCAACATCGAGGAGCTGCAGGCCGAGAACCTGCGCAAGATGCTGCTGGCCATGAGCCGGGACGTCCGGGTCATGATCATCAAGCT
>CAKSZU010000075.1 GCA_934526125.1 uncultured Faecalibacterium sp.
CTGATGGCCGAGCTGCCCTTCATGGCCAGCGAGAACATCATGATGCAGGCTGTGGAAAAGGGCGGCAACCGTCAGGAACTCCACGAGCGCCTGCGTCAGCATGCCATCGCCGCGGGCAAGCAGGTCAAGGAAGAGGGCCTGCCCAACGACATGGTGGACCGCATTGCCGCCGACCCGGCCTTCGGCCTGACCAAAGAAGAGATCGTGGCAGGCCTTGTGCCCGAGAGCTTCGTGGGCCGCGCTCCCCAGCAGGTGGAGGAGTTCATTGCCCACATCCTCAAGCCCATCTTTGACGCCAACCCCGATGCTGTGGAACAGCACGCAAGCCTGAGCGTCTGAGTACAACGGAATCGAAAGAGGCTGCTGCCCTGGGGCAGCGGCCTCTTTTCTGCACAAAGGAGAACCCTATGCGACTTGACAAATATCTGGCCGAGACGGCGCAGTGTACCCGAAGCGAGGCCAAAGCCATGCTGAGCCGGGGGAGGGTGACCGTGAACGGCGCGGTGTGCAAAAAAGGCGACACCCAGCTGAAGGAGACGGACAGCGTGACGGTGGACGGCCAGCCGCTGTCCTATCGGAAATTCGTCTACATCATGCTCAACAAGCCGGAAGGTGTGGTGAGCGCGTCTGCCGATAAGCGGGACACCACGGTGGTAGACCTGGTGAAGGACGCTTACCCCCGGCGGGAGCTGTTCCCGGCGGGGCGGCTGGACAAGACCAGCACCGGCTTTGTTCTGCTGACGGACGACGGGACCTTTGCCCATGACATCCTGGCCCCGAAGCGCCATGTCTCCAAGACCTACACCGTGGTCATCGACACCCCGCTGACCGATGAGATGCGGGCCGGGTTTGCCAATGGCGTCACGCTGGCAGACGGCACAGCCCTCTCGCCGGCGGAGGTGGAGGCCCTGACCCCGGACGGCCTGACGGTGCGGGTGAAGCTGAGGCAGGGCGTCTACCACCAGATCAAGCGGATGTTCGGCGTTTACCATGCCGGGGTCAACGCCCTGCACCGGGATGCCATCGGCGGCCTTGCGCTGGATGCGGCATTGGAGCCGGGGCAGTGGCGGGAGCTTTCTGACGATGAGGTGGCAGAAATTACCACCTGAGGGTGACGGCTTTTCACCCGGTTTTCAAAAAAACATCACATTTTGACGGTAGAATAAGCATAAGAACCACGCAAAAAGGCACTTTTTGGGCCAAAAGACCCCCTGAAAGATAATTTCAACAAGAAAGTCAAAAATTTTTTGGTGAAATATGTTGCAAAAGTAAATTCTTTTGTGTAAAATATAAAATGTAATGCGGCGAAATTGTTGAAAACGACAATCTCGCCCCTGCGGCTTGCACAAAAGAGGAAAAGGGGTATCCATTTATGGCCAACAGAGTATTCCAGAGCGTGATCTACCAGATGAAAGATGCAATCGACCGTGTGGTCGGCGTGGTGGATGAGACCGGCGCTGTGATCTCCTGCTCGGAGCTGAATCTGATCGGGGAAGTGCGCGAGGGCTTTATGGCAGAGCGCCTGACGGCCGGGGACCGCTTCGTGCGGGATGGCTACACCTATCAGCAGTTCTCCAGCGCAAAGCATAACGATTATGCCGTGTTTGTGGAAGGCGCAGACGAGACGGCGGGCCAGTTTGCCGCCCTGCTCTCCATCAGCCTGCAGAGCATCAAACAGTATCATGACGAGAAGTTCGACAAGGCCAATTTCATCAAGAACGTGGTGCTGGACAACATCCTGCCCGGCGACATCTACGCCAAGGCCCGGGAGCTGCATTTTGCCACCGACGTGTCCCGCGTGGTGTTCATCGTGCGGGTGACTTCCGGCGGCGATATCTCGGCCTATGACGTGGTCAGCAGCCTGTTCCCCGACAAGCAGAAGGACTTCGTGTTCAACATCAGCGAGACGGACACCGTGCTGGTCAAGGAGATCCGCAAGGGCATCGACCGCACCGACATGGAGAAGCTGGCCGCCAGCATCGTGGATACCCTGTCCGGTGAGCACTACATCAAGGCTGTCGTGGGCATCGGCACCCCCATCTCCAACGTCAAGGATCTGGCCACTTCCTTCAAGGAGGCCCAGATCGCCATGGAGGTCAGCAAGGTATTCGACACCGAGAAGCAGATCATCCGCTACGACAACCTCGGCATTGCCCGCCTGATCTATCAGCTGCCCACCACCGTCTGCGAGATGTTCCTGCGGGAGGTCTTCAAGCAGGGCAGCATCGAGAGCCTGGATCAGGAGACCCTGTTCACCATCCAGCGCTTCTTCGAGAACAACCTGAACGTCTCCGAAACCAGCCGCGGTCTGTTCGTCCACCGCAATACGCTGGTGTATCGTCTGGAAAAGATCAAAAAACTGACCGGTCTGGATCTGCGTGAGTTCGATGACGCCATCGTTTTCAAGGTGGCGCTGATGGTCAAGAAGTACCTGTCCAACAACCCGGCCAAATATTGATAAACGTCCGCGGCGTAAGGCCGTCGGCGCAGAACCGGCCGCTCGAAACCGATGCTGGCCGGTTCTTTTTCGGTACTGACCAAATAATTATGTCAGGAGTAACAATCGTCTCATGATCGATTTTGAACACGTTTCAAAACAGTACAAGCACAACGCAAAGCCTGCACTGGAAGATGTCAATTTTCATGTGGATGACGGCGAGTTCGTTTTCCTGCTGGGACACTCGGGCGCGGGCAAATCCACCCTGCTCAAGCTGATCCTGCGGGAGGAGACCCCCACCGAGGGACGTGTCCTGGTCAACGGCCAGGATGTTGCCCGTCTCCGCCGCCATAAGATCCCGTATCTGCGCCGTCAGATGGGGATCATTTTTCAGGACTTCCGCCTGATCCCCAGCATGACGGTGTACGAGAACATCGCCTTTGCCATGCATGTGACCAATGTGGGCCGCAAGCAGATCAAGGAGCGGGTCAATTACATGCTGGAGCTGGTCCATCTGGAGGACAAGGCTAAGGTCTATCCGGATCTGCTTTCGGGCGGCGAGCAGCAGCGCGTGGCCGTGGCCCGCGCCCTAGCCCACGCCCCCAAGCTGGTCATTGCCGACGAGCCCACCGGAAACATCGACCCGGAGCTGAGTCTGGAAATGATGGAGCTTCTGGAACGGGTCAGCGGGATGGGGATCACTGTGCTGGTGGTCACCCATGAACATGAGCTGGTCCGCCACTTCAAGCGCCGCGTGGTCACCCTGGCCGACGGGCGCATCATCTCGGATGTGCCCACAGGTGCGCTGGTGCCGGAGCCTCCGCTGGAGCCGACCGAGCTGCTGCAGCCGGAAGAAACGGAAGATGAGGGAATGGAGGTGTCGCTGGTATGATGAAGCCTTCGACCTTCGGGTTCCTCACCGTGCGGGGCATCCGCAACCTGGGCAAGCACTGGGCCATGACCATTGCCTGCATCGCATCCCTCAGCGTCTGTATGACCCTGAACACCTTCGCCACCCTGGCCGAGGTCAATGTGGACAACATGGTCAACTACATCGGCCAGCAGAACGAGATGGTGGTCTATGTGGACCCCGATGCCGACGATGCCACCATTGAGAAGATCGGCGACCGGATCAGCAAGACCGACGGGGTCAGCTGGGTGCAGTACATGTCCAAGGAGGACGTGCTGAACCAGTACCGGGGCTATATGGCCGATTACGCCGTCCTGCTGGACGAGTTCGAGAACGACAACCCCTTCAAGGCCAATTACCGGGTCTCGCTGGCGGATCTGAGCCAGATGTCTGCCCTGTGCAAGACCTTTGAGAGCATCCCCGGCGTATACAGCGTCGCGGCACCCCTTGAGATGACCCAGACCTTCGTGCAGATCCAGAAGGCGGTCACCAAGGTGGGACAGATCGTCATTCTGGTGCTGGGCATCGTCAGCATCATCACGGTGGGCAGCACCATCCGTCTCAGCGTCTTTGCCCGGCGCCGTGAGATCGAGATCATGAAGTATGTGGGTGCCACCAATGCCCTCGTCACCCTGCCTTTCTTTGTGGAGGGCCTGACCATGGGCCTGATCTCCGGTGCCATCACCTCGGCGGCGGGCATCGGCGGCTATGCCTACATCGTGCAGGCCTCCAGTACCCTGGGCGGCCTGTGGAAGACGCTGATGGGCACAGCCATGGTGCCGGTGGAGGCCGTGTGGCCCACCATCCTGACCTACAGTCTGGCCGGCGGCGCTCTGGTGGGCGCTTTGGGCAGCATGTTCTCCATCCGCAAGCATCTCAATGTGTAAGCGAAAGGAGCCTTCTCTGTGAAACATGCAAAACACTCTGCGGGCTTCCGCCTGCACCTTGTCCATACCCCCGCACACGCAAAGCCTGCGGCCGGTCACGGCCGGGCCATGCGGGCGGCCAGCCTGTTTCTGGCAATGGCCTGCCTGCTGCTGAGCGTGTCGGTCTATCCCGCCACCGCAGCCACCAGCATGTCCTCGCTGCAGAACAAGCTGAACAAGCTGTCGCAGTCCATCGAACAGCATAAAAAAGAGCTGTCGGACGCCAAGAAGAAGGAACAGGCCGCCAAGGCCCTGGAATCCGAACTGAAGGAAAAAGTGACGGTGGTGCAGGGCCAGATCAGCGTCCTGAAGAGCCAGATCGCCGAGGTGCAGAACAGCATCGGCGTCAAGGAACAGGAGATCACCGCCAAGGAAGCCGAGATCGAGGCCAAGCAGGCGGAGATCGAGGATCAATGGGACGGGTTCAAACAGCACATGGCAGCCATGCAGGAGCTGCGGGACGGCGGCAGCGTGGCCATGCTGGCTTCGGTCAGCGACCTGTACGAGCTGCTGACCTTCAACGAGGTCATGCAGGACATCTCCATCAAGGACACCGAGATCCTTGATAACATGAAGAACGCCAAGGAATCGCTGGAGAGCGACAAGCTGACGCTGGAATCCGAGCGGAACGACCTCAAGAGCAAGAAGGCGGAACTGGACTCCCAGAACAGCCAGATGCAGGCCAAGCAGAGCGAGCTGAACTCCAGCGTCGCGGCGGCCCAGATGAACGCCGCCGATGCCCAGCAGGCGCAGAAGGACGCGCAGGCGGCCATCGAGTCGGATGAGATGAACTACGAGGCCGTCAAGAAGCAGATCCAGAAGCTGATCGCCGAGGCAGCCGCCGCCAAGCCCAAGCTGAGCTTTACCGGCTTCATCTGCCCCCTCAAGAGCTATACCCGGATCTCCAGCGAATACGGCTGGCGCAAGAACCCGGTGACCGGTGTCAACAAGCTCCACGCCGGTACCGACTTTGCCGCCCCCGCCGGTACCCCCATCTACGCAGCTGCCAGCGGCTATGTGCAGGTGGCTGGCTGGTCCAGCGGCGGCTACGGCAACTATGTCATCATCTACCATGGCAAGATGTCGGATGGAATCCAGTACAGCACCCTGTACGGCCACATGAAGTCGGTGGCCACCTCTGCGGGCAAGTATGTCAAGCAGGGTGAGCTCATCGGCTATGTGGGCAGCACCGGCAATTCCACCGGCAACCACCTCCATCTGGAGGTCTGGAAGGGCGGTTCCAAGGCCAATGCTGTGAATCCGCGCAGTTATATTCCCATGAAATAATCTCCAATGGATCAAAGGAGGCCGTCAAGGCGATGAACGAAGAAAAAAGAAAGCGCATCCTGCGCGTGGGCTGTCTGCTGCTGGCCGGGGTGTTCGGACTCTCCCTGCTGGGCAGCGTGGTCATGATGCTGCTGGTCTGACAGAGGAGGAAATCAGATGAACCGTAAGATCTCGGTCGGTATGGCGGTGAGCATCGTCATTCTGGCTATGACTGTTACTTTTTCCATCACCATGCTGGTGGCAATGCGGCTGTTTGACAGCACGGTCTCCAGCGTCAAGGAGAAGGAAAGCATGTACAACAAGCTGGCGGAGGTAGACCGTTACGTCCGCAGCAACGACTATTATCCCATCGATGAGACGACCCTGTACGACCGCCTGACCGCAGGCTATCTGCTGGGCACCGGCGACAAGTATGCCCGGTATTACAGCGCCTCTGCCTACACCGACCTGATGAACACCCAGAACGGCACCCTCATCGGCATCGGTGTGGAGCTGGCGGTGGACCAGTCCGGTTACGCCAAGGTCCTCAAGGTCTACGACGAATCCCCCGCCAAGGAAGCAGGCATCGAGGTGGGCAACTACATCACCGCCGTGGACGGCACCGATGTCAAGAGTCTGAGCAGCGTGGATACCATCCAGGCCCGCCTGCGGGGCGAGTCCGGCACCACCGTCAATGTGACCTGGCTGGACAATGAGACTGCAGAGCACACCGCAGACCTGACTCACTCCGGTTACAGTTCCACCACGGTGGATTACCAGATGCTGCAGGGCAATGTGGGTTACATCAAGATCCGTCAGTTCGACTCCAGCACCCCCAGCGAGCTGGACTACGCCATCCGCAGCCTGAGCGCGAACGGTGCAGGGAGCCTGGTCTTTGACCTGCGCGACAACGGCGGCGGCCTGCTGGACGATGCCATCAGCTGCATCGACCTGGTGGCACCGGAGGGCACCCTCGCCTATGCGGAAGATAAGAGCGGCAACCGCACCCTGCTGGGCAGCAGCACCGGAGAGTCGGAAGTCAACCTGCCGCTGGTCTGCCTGGTCAACGGCAACACCGCCAGCGCGGCCGAGCTGTTTGCCAGCAGCCTGCGCACCCTGAGCGGGGCACGTCTGGTGGGCACCACCACCATGGGCAAGGGCACCATCCAGAGCAGCCCCCAGCGCCTGTCCGACGGCAGCGCCGTGGTGGTCACGGTGGCAAAGCTGATCTGCGGCGACGGCAGCTGTTTTGACGGCACCGGCCTGACCGTGGATGTGGAGCGCCCCCTGACGGCTGACGAGCAGACCGCATACTACGATTACACCGTGGAGAACGATCCGCAGATCCAGCGCGCCGTCAGCACGGCACAGCAGATGAGCGGCACCACCACCGTGGGCGGCGTCAACGAGGCTGCCTCCACCAGTGAAGCAGCGGACAGCACCGCCGCTGACAGCACCGCGGCGGAAGGCCCTGCCGAAAGCACGGCAGTGTCGGAGGCGGCCCCCGAAAGCGAGAGCGCAGCCGGTGAACCGGCTGCTTCGAGCGAGACGGCGGAGTAAAGCAATGTGAACCAAAGGCCCCCGGTATCTGCCGGAGGCCTTTTTGCCAGAAGAAAGGAGAAACGCCCATGCCCGAACTGACCGACCTGTCCTATGTCCGCAGCCTCTGCGAAAAATACGATTTCGCTCTGTCCAAGGGATTTGGCCAGAACTTTATCATCAACCCCGGCCTGCCGCCCAAGATCGTGGAGGCAAGCGGGGTGGACAAGCGCTACGGCGTCCTGGAGATCGGCCCCGGCATCGGCGTCCTGACCCGGGAGCTGGCAAAGCGCGCCGCTAAGGTGGTCTCTATCGAGGTGGACGAGCGGCTGCCGCCCCTGCTGGCTGAGACCATGGCAGGAGTGGATAATTTCAAACTGGTATTACAGGATGTATTGAAAGTGGACCTGAAAGCCCTGATCGCAGAGGAGTTCCCCGGTATGCCGGTGGCAGTCTGCGCTAACCTGCCCTACTACATCACCAGTCCCATCGTTATGAAGCTTCTGGGAGACCGCCTGCCCATTGAGAGCCTGACCGTCATGGTGCAGAAGGAAGCCGCGGACCGTCTGGCCGCCGCCCCCGGTACCCGGGCGTCCAGTGCCATCAGCTGTGCCGTAAGCTACTATGCTACCTCTAAAATGATGTTCACCGCCGCCCCGGGCAGCTTCTACCCGGCTCCCAAGGTCACCAGCGCGGTGGTGCGGATGGAGATCCGCCCCACCCCCGCCGTGCAGGTGGAGGACGAGGCAGGCTACTTTGCTCTGGTGCGCGCCGCCTTCGGCCAGCGCCGGAAGACCGCCGCCAACGCCATCGCCAGCGGCCTCGCCCTGCCCAAGGATGCAGTCATCGCCGCCATCGAAGCCGCCGGCTTTGACGCCCGCATCCGCCCCGAGGCCCTGACGCTGGAGGATTTTGCAAAGATCCAGACCGCCCTCGCCCGGCGCAGCGGAAATCCCGCGAATTCTTGAAATCAAGCCTTGCCAAACCGCCCCGCCGGTGGTATACTATTTTAGTAACCTGTGCTGGTGTGGCGCAATGGCAGCGCAACTGATTTGTAATCAGTGGGTTGCAGGTTCAACTCCTGTCACCAGCTCCAAAAAAAGACCTGGAAACGTAAGTTTCTGGGTCTTTTTCTTTGTTGTAATACACTTTTTAACACATTTTTGCGTTTTACAGAACACTTGTGCAGTTTCCCGGAAGCCGGAGAGCAGCAATCACAGGGTATTTACAAACGGCAGTGAAACGGAAACCGTGCCGTGGCACAAAGAGGTCAACGATCTTCTCGCAGGCAGTCGCCATCCAACGCTTTCGATCACTGTCGATCTACTTTGAAAAAGCTGTTGACAAATCCCCGGACGTCTGGTAAAATAAATGAGTCGTCCGGCAACGGATGTGAACAGAATCTGGGCGTGTTCCCGAGTGGCCAATGGGGACAGACTGTAAATCTGCTGCTTTTCAGCTTCGGTGGTTCGAATCCACCCGCGCCCACCAAACAAGAAAAATCCGAACCTGTTTCCGATTGGAGAAGGGTTCGGATTTTTCGTTTTCTTCGGGTACAACAACGAAGGCTCCCGTGGACGGCGCAAAACTCCGATACCTTGTCATAGACTGTAAGCTGATAACAAGATTTGGAGGATGCGAATATGAAGTACGATGAAAGAGTCTGCAAGTTTAACATGGATACCGGGTGTGTGGAACTGCTGCTCCGGGATGGAAGAAAAATCTCCATTGACTGCACCGGGGTCGAGGATGCGCTGGATGTGACCATGGCACAGCAGACCGAATTGGACTACCTTATCTATAATGACCCGCTGGGCTATGCGGATTTGATTCTGAACGGTGACCCGGAGGAATATTTGAAGAATGTGGCCGGAAGCCACGGGTTAGAAGATTAAGGGCAAAAAAATAAGAGGTGTGTCCAATTGGACACACCTCGGCAAGATACATCTATATAAGGCAGGGCGTTCCTTTTACCGGGAGCGTCCTGCTGTTTTTATGCGGCAACAGGCAAGGCTTGTAGAGTTTCCTGCTCTTTCAGCCATTCCTCATATTCACGCTGGCCTTCCTCGCTGTTGAAAAACTCAACCATGGAAGGATAAAAGCAACGTGCAAGGGTCTTAATTGCTTCATCCGGGTAGCCGGATTTGTTTGACTTCTTCTTTTTGTTCAAATGGTATCCTCCGAAAATCAAAGTTCCATATCCTGCCCACGCTTGCGGTTTCGCTGCGGCACATTCATAGTGCGCTCCTGCTTAGGGGCAAGAATCTTTTCGAGAAAGCTGCGCACCAGTTCCGGCGCACGGTGGAGAGCATCCAGATAGGGCTTCACATCGTACCACAGGTCGTGGTACTTGTTGCTCCAACGAACTGCTTCTTTCTTGGCGATGGAAAGTTCTTCTTTCAGGCGGCGGTTCTCCACGTCCATCATATAGCCATGGTCGGCTTGCTTTTTCAGTTTGGAGAATTCTTCTTCGGTCAGCGAGTAGTTGCCGAGGAAGGTTCGTTTGCCAATATAATCCAGATCACGCGCATGAATGAGGGCTTCTTTCGTGAGCGTGGCCTTTTTCTGAACGGCGGCAAG
>CAKSZU010000076.1 GCA_934526125.1 uncultured Faecalibacterium sp.
TCCAACACGAAAATAGGTTCCGTTCAAGTTTTTCGATATTGTTCAATTTTCAAGGTCCTGTGCGCCTCAGCCTCTCAGCTGACAGCTTGGTTATTTTATCACAGAAGCGATTTTTTGTCAAGCACTTTTTGAAGTTTTTTCTCAGTTCTCAAAAGAACCAATCGAACTTCGTAAGTTTTTGTCAACTTTTTGCTGAAGCGTTTCTGTCAGACGTCCGCCTGACAGTAATGTATTTTAGCATAACCTCCGGCAAAAAGCAAGCCTTTTTTCAATTTTTCTCCAGAAAATTCCGGTTTTTCTTGTTTTCACTCCTCCATCAGCTTTTCCCTCATCCGTTTCAGGATCTTCCGCTCCCGCCGGGAGATCTGCACCTGGGTCGTATGCAGCAGTCTGGCAGTCTCGCTCTGGGTGCGGTTTGCATAAAAGCGCAGCCGGATCAGAAGCCTGTCCTCCGGGGGCAGGCTGTCCAACACTTCTTCCAGTCCGATCCGGTCGGCCAGCTCTTCCTCCGGAGATTCCACGGGCAGATCCATCTGACGGTCGTTGTCCCCGTTTTCCGGTGTCAGGCTCAGGGCAGGCTGTGCCGCCTGAAGGGCGAGGGTCACGTTCTCGATGCTCTCCCCCAGTTCCTCCGCCAGCTGAGAGAGGGCAGGCTCTGTCCCGGTAAGTTTCCGGTGCCGCTCCCGGGCCGCGTTGATCTTCATGCCCAGCTCCTTCAGCGACCGGCTGACCTTGACGGTGCCCCCGTCCCGGAACAGCTTCTTGATCTCGCCCAGGATCACTGGGACGGCATAGGTTGAAAAGCAGACCCCGCGCGCCGCATCGAATCCATCGGTCGCCTTGATCAGACCCATACAGCCTGCGCTGTACAGATCATCGTACTCGATGCCCCTGCCGCGGAACCGTCCGGCGCAGGCATGCACTAAGCCCAGATTCTGTTCAATGAACTCGCTGCGCCGGGTCTTGTCCGATACCATGGCTCTTCCCTCATTTCTATTTATGTAGAGGGTTTCTCGTCCAGACACTTGATCAGGGTGACACGGGTCCCTTTGCCCGGGGCAGAGCAGACACGGACCCGGTCCATGAAGCTCTGCATCACGGCGAACCCGAGACCGGAGCGTTCGCCGGGGTCTCCTGTAGTGAACAGCGGCTCCATAGCCTTCGGGATATCCGGGATCCCGATCCCCTGATCTGCCACCACGATCTTTACCAGCCGCCCCGGGTAGACCGACAGGGTCATCGTGATGGGCCCCACGCGATCCGGGTAGGCATGGACAATGCAGTTGGTGACCGCCTCGGACACAGCTGTTTTCAGGTCCGCCAGCTGCGCCACCGTGGGGTCGTACCGGGCCAGGAAGGCAGCGGCCGCGCCGCGGGCAAAGGCTTCGTTGGCACTGAGAGAATCGAACCGGATCTTTGCGGTGTTTTCTGGTTTCATCGATCATTCCTCCTGTCCTGCCCCGCCGGTCTCTTCCGTGCAGGGGATCCCGGCCAGCCGGAGCACCTTCCGCAGCTGGTCCGGGGCATGCTGGATGCGAAGGGTCCCGCCAAGGCTGCGGGCGCAGCGCTGACGGCCCAGGATCAGCCCCACCCCCGAAGAATCCATAAAGCCGACCCCGCCCAGATCCAGCACCAGGGTGCGGGGTGTGCGGGCCAGCAGTGCATCGTCCAGCTGGATCCGCAGACTCTGGGCGGCGTCATGATCGATCTCGCCCGCCAGATAGGCATAAAGCAGATCATCCGCTGCGCTGAAGGTCACGGTTGCCATCTTCTTTCCTCCCATCTCGTCCGGCTCCGGGTCCTGTCCTTTTTCTTCCGGAAATCCGGACAGCAAAAAAGAGCCTGTACACTTTTGGATCAGTGTACAGGCTCTCCGGTGCATATTTTAGAAAAGGGTGTCGGTCAGCGGTTTTCCAGCAGGGCGGCGGCTTCCAGCGCGATGGCCTCTCCGCCGCAGATCAGGAGTCCGCGGCGGCTGTTGGCACCGGCAAGCTTCACGGCTTCGTCCAGACTGGTGCAGAGCTCTGCGTCAAAGTGATACCGGGCCTTTTCCAGCAGGCGTTCGGTCAGCGCGGCTTCCGTGCCCGCCGGAGTGACGAGGAAGACCTTATCAAAGGGGTTCTCGCTCATGCCGGGCATGGCTTTCTTGTCCTTCTTCTGTTCCTCCGGGGTCAGGCCGCTCTCCAGTGCGGAGAAGAAGGCTTCGGCCCCATCCTCCTCGGTCAGGCCGATGACGGCGCTCAGGTGGCGCACCCGGGCCATATTGAGGACGCGGAGCAGCGCCATGGCCTGCTGCGGGGTGCGGCAGGCATCCAGGATGACCAGCGGGCGCTGGCTCAGCACCCGGATGCTGCTGCGGTTTTCCACGGCAGCCAGACCTTCCAGGATCGCTTCATCGGAGATGTCGAAGCCCTTCTTGCAGAGAGCCAGGGCCAGCTCCACGGCAACGGCCGCGCTTCCGGCGGCATGACGGCCCAGGAAGGCCAGCGGCACGGTGTACCCGCCGTAATCCACACGGCTGGCGAACTTTTCCGCCTCCAGGAAGGTGATGTCGTCCGGGTCCGGGACCACCAGTTCGCAGTCCGCTTTTCCGGCCGCTACGATCAGCTCGCTGAGGACGGCCTTGGGCTGCTCCGGTGCCGTGACGCAGATGCTCCCCTTCCGCATGACGCCTGCGGCCAGCGCCGCCGACCGCTCCACCGAGCTGCTGACGCCGTCGGGCCCGATGGCCGTCACGGCGCAGACCGGCATCAGGGGCAGGGCCTCCGCCAGACCGGCGTCCGGCAGCTCCACCACGGCCAGCTTGCAGCCGGCAGCACCGAAGCAGCGGGCCGCAGCGGCCAGTTCTGCAGCCGCGCGGGGCAGGGTCTCCCGCCCGCTCAGGACCTCCGCGGTCTGGGCAAACAGCTCCGGGTCCACCGGGGCACTGTTCACTTTGATCCGGGCCGAGAGGGGCTCGCATCCGGCGTGGTAGCTGCCGGTGACGTAACCGGCGGCTTTCAGCACCGCTGCCGTGAGCGCGGCGGCGGCAGTCTTGCCCGCCGTACCGGCCACACCCACATACTCCACCCGCCCGGCCTGGGCAGACAGGGCCTCCTGCAGCTGCCGGGCCGGGGCAAAGCCCTCCGGCAGGGCAGAAAAATAGGCATTTGCCTGTTCAATGGTCATTGCGTCATTCCTCGTTTCGATGTTTGTAGAGCAGGATGCACATCCGGATCAGCCCCAGCAAGATGAGCCCCACAACAAGGCCGGTCAGGACGCCGGAAAAATCGATCCAGACATCCGTGACCTGTCCGCTGCGGCCCGGCACGAAGAGCTGGATGGTCTCATCGGTCAGGGCTGTGAGCAGGCCGCCCAGTATAGGCCAGGACACATGCTTGAAGAAGTGCCGGGTGTACACCCGCAGGCAGAGCATCAGCAGGAAGCCCTCCAGCATATACTCGCTGAAATGGGCCAGCTTCCGGACGATGTGCATGGTGAGCCGGTCGGCGGCGCCGGGCAGGCCCAGCCGCCGCAGGATGCCCTGCATCAGGCCGAGCACCCGCCCGCTGGAACCCTCTGACACCTCCGCGATCTGCAGGGAGTTGGAAAAGATGAACCAGATGCAGCCGATCAGGGCTGCGGTAAAGAGTACCCGCCCCGCAAGGACCCACGGGGAGGTGCGCTTTTCAAGCTCTGCCATCCGTCAGCCCAGAGCCTTGATGCTCTGCTCAATGTTGGCCAGCTTGCTCTGGCTGTTGGCATGCTTTGCGCGGATCTCCTCCACCAGGGCGGCGGGAGCGCGCTCCACGAACTTGGGGTTGGCCAGCTGGTTTGCGAACATGGCCAGCTCTTTTTCTGCCTTGGCCTTTTCCTTATTCAGACGGGCCAGCTCCTTGTCGCGGTCGATCAGCTCCATCATGGGGATGAAGCCGCGGGCCGCATGGGTGGACACCTGCACCATGCCGTCGGTGCTGCCCTCGTACTTTTCGGTAAAAGTCACATCGGTGGCAAAGGCGAATTTGGCCAGATAGACCTGTGCCTTCTCAAAGGGAGCCGCGTCGGCGGTCTCGATGATCATGCTGGTCTTCTTGGCTGGGTGGACATTCATCTCGGTGCGCATGGTACGCACAGCCTTGATATAGTCCATGACCTTCTCAAAGGCTTCCTCTTCCTCGGTCCAGTTGTGGGCCGCGTCGAAGGTGGGCCAGCTCTGGGTCATGATGGTCTCGGCAGAGCCGGGCAGGGCCTGATACAGCTCCTCGGTGATGAAGGGCATGAAGGGATGCAGCAGCTTCAGGGCCTTGTCCAGCACATACACCAGCACACGGCGGGCGGTATCGGCCTGCTCGGCATCGCCGGAGTTCAGACGGGGCTTTGCGATCTCGATGAACCAGTCGCAATAGACGTCCCAGATGAAGCTGTTGATCTTGGCAGCGGCCAGACCCATCTCGTAGTGGTCGAGGTTGTCCGTCATGGCACCGGCCACCTGATTCAGCTTGGTCAGCACCCACTTATCGCTCATATCCAGCTTGCTCTCCTCGGGCAGGCCGGGCTGGAAGTCCTCGGGCAGGTTCATCAGCACGAAGCGGGTAGCGTTCCACAGCTTATTGGCAAAGTTGCGGGCAGCCTCCACCTTCTTCTCGCTGTAACGCATATCGTTGCCGGGGGTGGAGCCGTCCAGCAGCATGAAGCGCAGGGCATCCGCGCCGTACTTGGCGATGACCTCCAGCGGGTCGATGCCGTTGCCCAGGCTCTTGGACATCTTGCGGCCCTGGCTGTCGCGGACGATGCCGTGGATGCAGACGGTGTCAAAAGGTGCCTTGCCGGTGTAGGCCAGGCCGGAGAAGATCATGCGGCTGACCCAGAAACCGATGATGTCGTAGCCGGTGACCAGGGTGTTGGTGGGGTAGAAATACTTCAGGTCTGCGCTGTCCTCATTGGGCCAGCCCAGGGTGCTGAAAGGCCACAGTGCGGAGGAGAACCAGGTGTCCAGCGTGTCGGGGTCCTGGGTGAAGTGGGTGCCGCCGCACTTGGGGCAGACAGACGGCATCGCCTTGGCCACCACGGTCTCGCCGCAGTCGTCGCAGTAGTAGGCCGGGATCTGGTGGCCCCACCACAGCTGACGGCTGATGCACCAGTCGCGGGTGTTTTTCATCCAGTTGATATAGTTCTTGGTAAAGCGCTCGGGCACGAACTTGATGTCGCCCTTCTCCACGCTCTCGATGGCGGGCTTTGCCAGCGGCTCCATCTTGACGAACCACTGCTTGGAGACCATGGGCTCAATGGTGGAGTGGCAGCGGTAGCAGGTGCCCACTTCGTGCTTCAGGGGCTCGATCTCCTTCAGGAAACCGCCCTCCTTCAGGTCGGCCAGGATGGCCTTGCGGGCTTCCAGCGTGGTCATGCCGGCATACTTGCCGCAGTCCAGCACCTGGGGCTCGTTGACGGTGTTCTTGCCTGCGGCAAACAGGGCATCGGCAGCGGCCTTGTCGGCAGCACCGGTCATGCGGCCGTCGTAGGTGAACACCCGGACGATGGGCAGATCATGGCGCAGACCCACTTCAAAGTCGTTGGGGTCGTGGGCGGGGGTGATCTTGACGACACCGGTGCCCTTGGTCATATCGGCGTGTTCGTCGCAGACGATGGGGATCTCCTTGTTCAGCAGGGGCAGGATGACATGGCAGCCGTGGAGGTGGGCATAGCGGGGGTCCTCCCCGTTGATGGCCACAGCGGTATCGCCCAGCATGGTCTCGGGACGGGTGGTGGCCAGCTCCAGCATCTCGCCGGTCTCCTTGACCGGGTAGAGCAGGTGCCAGAAATTGCCATCCTTCTCCTCATACTCCACCTCGGCATCGGAGATGGAGGTGTTGCAGTGGGGGCACCAGTTGACCATCCGGTTGCCGCGGTAGATCAGCTTCTTGTCGTACAGACGCACGAACACTTCCTTGACGGCATCGGAGCAGCCCTCATCCATGGTGAAGCGCTCCCGCTGCCAGTCGCAGCTGGTGCCCAGCTTCTTCAGCTGGCTGACGATCCGGTTGCCGTACTTGGTCTTCCAGTCCCAGGCGCGCTCCAGGAAGCCGTCGCGGCCCACCATCTCCTTGGTCAGGCCCTCGGCCCGCATGGCCTCCACGACCTTGGCCTCGGTGGCGATGGATGCATGGTCGGTGCCGGGCACCCACAGGGCGGCGTAGCCCTGCATCCGCTTGGTGCGGATGAGTACATCCTGCATGGTGTTATCCAGCGCATGGCCCATATGGAGCTGACCGGTGACGTTCGGGGGCGGCATGACGATGGTGTAGGGTTTCTTGTCGGGGTCTGCTTCGGTGTGGAAGCAGCCGCCGTCCAGCCAGAACTGGTAGATGCGGTCTTCCACCTGGCTGGGATCGTACTGTTTTGCAAGTTCTTTCATGAGGAACCTCCCAAAAGTGTAATGGAGTGGGACGAAAAAAGCCGCCCCACGGAACGTTCCATGGGACGGCTGTAACATTTACATACCGCGGTACCACCCAAATTGCACAGCGCCGAAAGGCCCTGTGCCCCTTGATGCCCCTGTAACGTGGAGCAGCTCCGGGGACGACTACTGATTTCACCGCCCCAGCTCAAAAGTGACAGCGCACCGCCGCGTTCTTACCGGCTTTCACCTGCCCCGGCTCTCTGGAAAAGCCGCCTGCGGTGCGCACTCTTTTTCATCGCATTTATACAAAGAATATAACGTTTTTTGGGCGTTTTGTCAATCTCTTTTTTCAGGCAAGGACTTCCTGCTTCAGCCGGGCGATCAGCCGCTCCATCAGCGCCACCCGGTTGAAGGGCGTCATCAGGTAGAATCCATCCGCATAGGGCAGGGCTGCCCGGGCCATCTCCAGCGAGACGGCAAGGCCCAGCTCCTCGCCCTGGGCGCGGTCCAGCCCGGCGAACTGTTCGATGATCCGCTCCTCCACATGGATGCCGTTGATCTCGTTCTCCATGAAGATGGCGTTGCGCTGGCTGACCACCGGCATGATGCCTGCCAGGATCTTTGCCCGCTCGCCCAGGGTCTCGCGGGTCTTCTTCAGGTTTTCCACCGCCTGCGCCGACAGCACCGGCTGGGTCAGGAAGCCGGACATCCCGTGTTCCAGCTTCTGCTCCGCCCGGCGCAGCTCCACATCAAAGTTGCGGGCATTCAGGTTCAGTGCGCCGAACACGGTCATGGGCGACGGCATCTCCCGGCCCTCCCCGGCCAGCGAGACGATGTAGCTTGCCAGCTTGCGGGAGTTGAACTGATAGACGTTCTTCACCTCATCCCGCTCGGCGGTGGGGATGGGATCGCCGGTGATGGCCAGCACCTCCCGGATCCCCTCCGCATACAGCCCCAGCAGCAGGGCCTTGGTGGCGTTCAAATTCCGGTCGCGACAGGTCATGTGGGGCAGGGTGCAGAGCCCCAGCTCCCGGTGGACCCGGCTTGCCACCAGCGAGGAGTCCATCCGGGCCCGCGCAATGGGGCAGTCCGCAATGGTCAGCAGGTCCGCACCGGCGGCCTGCAATTTCCGGGCACCGTCCAGATAGCCGGTCAGGTCGGCGTTGCGGGGGGAGTCCAGCTCAATGGCAATGACCTTCTCCCCGGCACGGAGTTTCTGGAGGAAGGCGTCCTCTTTTTCCACCGCAGGGGCTTTCGGTGTGGAAAAACCGGCGGCCGCACTGGATTCCTGCGGCTCCGGCAGGGCGTCCAGCTCTTTCCGCAGGGCCGCGATGTGGGCCGGGGTGGTGCCGCAGCAGCCGCCCAGGATTCGGACCGTCCCTTCCGCCGCGATCCGCCCCAGCTCCTTGGCAAAGTACTCCGGTCTGCCCTGATACTTCACATGAGTCCGGGTGACCACCGGGTAGCCCGCGTTGGGCATCACCGAAAGGGGCAGCCCGCAGCCACTCAGCTGCTTTGCCAGAGTGCGCATGGCCCCCGGGGCCGAGACGCAGTTCAGGCCAATGGCATCCACCGCACCGCTCTCTGCCATCCGCCGGGCCAGATCCCGGCAGTACATTCCCTCCCGGGTATATCCGTCGGGCAGGACGGCAAAGGACACCAGCACAAAGGCATCCGGCACCTTTTCCCGGACGGCCCGGGCAGCCTCCGCGATGCCTGCATCCGAACTCAGAGTCTCGAACAGGAAGTTCTTTGCCCCCAGCGCCGCAAACTTCAGGGCCACCGTGGTATAGACCTCTGCTGCCGGAAGCGCTTCGGTGTCCAGCGCCGGGCCCAGGTCCGCAAAGACGGCGGTGCCGGTCTCCCCGGCGGCGGCCTCCGCCAGCTTCCAGCCCGCCTGTGCCAGCGCCTCCCAGTCGGGGGTGTGCGCCGCCGCCAGCCGGGGCAGGCTGAAGGTGTTGGTCTTGATGGCATTTGCCCCGGCCGCCAGATATTCCCGGTGGACCGCCATCACCCCCGCCGGGTCGGTCAGGTTGGCCTGCTCGCACTCCGTGCCGGGGGCCGCTTTATAATAGGTACCCATGGCTCCGTCGAAGAGCAGAGGGGCTTTTTTCAGAAATTCGCGGATATTTTTCATCGGATAGCTCCTTTTCCAATCAAAACACTTGGTTTTCAGTTTAATGCACAATCGCCTGCCGGTCAAGTGTTTTTCCGTTTTCCCCTTGCAGGAGCGCCGTTTTTGTGCTATCCTATGCGTACTTCAGATAGATTGGGAGAGATGTACCATGCGCCATGCAGGCACACAAACGATCGAAACGGAGCGGCTGCTTCTGCGCCCGCTGACCCCGGAGGATGCCCCCATGATGTACGCCAACTGGGCCAATGACCCGGATGTGACCCGCTGGCTGCGGTGGGAACCCCACAAAAACGTGGACGAGACCCGGGAACTGCTGGCCGCATGGGCACTGCTCTACCCCAACGAGGACTACTATCAGTGGGCCATCGTGGAAAAGGCCACCGGACAGGTGTTCGGCTCCATCAGCATCTACAACAGCCTGCCGGGAGAACCGGCACAGCGAAATGAATGGCCGGGGTTTGACCTCTCCGAGGGCATCTGGGAGCCGGGCTACTGCATCGGCAGAGCATGGTGGGGCAAAGGCTTCACCACCGAGGCTCTGAAAGCTCTGGTAGAATACTGGTTCAAGAATACAGACAGTAATTGGCTTGCCTGCTCCCACGCCGTGGAGAACCCCGCCAGCGGCAAAGTCATGATGAAAGCAGGCTTTGTCTACGACCACGAGGCCGTCTACCATAAATTCGACGGTACAGCGATCCCCTGCAAGTGCTATGCCCTGACGCGGGAACACTACGAATCGCTATATTCTCCAAACGAATAACAGAAAGGAATCATTTTGAGCGAACTTTACGATATTTTAGTCGAAACTCCCCCGACGAAGGTCATCCTTCTCGCCCTCGACCAGGGCCTGTGGGACTGCGAGCGCAGCCTTGCCGAGCTGGCCGCTCTGTGCGAGGCCAACCACATGGAGGCCGTGGCCGAAGTCACCCAGAAGCGCCAGACCCCTGAGGCCGGCATCGTGCTGGGCAGCGGCAAGCTGGAAGAAGCCGCTGCGGCCGCAGCAGAGCTGGGGGCCGAGTGCGCCGTCTTCGACGGTGAGCTGACCGGCAGCCAGATCCGCAACATCTCCACGGCCCTCGGCGGCCTCGAGGTCATCGACCGCACCATGCTCATCCTCGAGATCTTCCGCAGCCG